>NZ_SRLW01000004.1:0-88920 GCF_006518215.1 Myxococcus sp. AB025B | reverse complement strand
GGAGGGTGCTTCTCGAATCCTGCTCGGCGGGGGCGCGTCCGCTCCTTCTGGATGCAGGCGGGCAGCACCTGGTCCTCGGTGTGCTGCTTCGCGCGGTAGTCGGACGGCGGCATGCCCACCAGTCGGGTGAAGCTCGCGCTGAACGAACCCAGGGAAGAGCAGCCCACCGCCATGCACACGTCGGTGACGCTCTGGTCCCCGCGCCGCAGGAGCGCCATGGCGCGCTCGATGCGGCGGGTCATCAGGTAGCCGTAGGGGCTCTCGCCGTATTCCTTCCGGAAGCGGCGCGAGAAGTGGGCGGGGGACATGGCGGCCGCCCGGGCCACCGACTCCACCGTGAGGGGACTGTCGAACTCCCGGTCCATCAGGTCTCGGGCGCGCCGCAGCCGCGCGAGCTCCGCGAGCTCGCACGCCAGGTCATCTGGGGTGGCCATGGCGCCGGAGGCTACGTCGCGAGCCGGGCATCCCGAAGCCAAAACCCCCCGATGTCCTGACAAGGTCCTGTCATATTTCCAGTACATGCCTTGACGGTTATATGAATCCATGGGTATATATGCGGCATGGAATCCTCGTTCGGAATCATCGCGGAGCCCAACCGGAGGAGCATCCTCAGCCTGCTGGCCGCGTCGGAGTGCTCCGTCGGCGAAATCGAGCGGGAGCTGCGGATGTCCCAGCCCTCGGTGTCCAAGCACCTGCGGGTGCTGCGCGAGGCGGGCTTCGTGGAGTCCCGGGTCGAGGCCCAGCGACGTGTCTACCGGCTGCGGCCCGAGCCGCTCATGGAGGTCGACGAGTGGCTTGCGCCCTTCCGTCGCTTCTGGACGGCCCATGTCGACGCGCTCGAGCGCCATCTGGACCGGATGGAGCAGACCTCCAGCAAAGGAAAGAAGCGATGACTCACCGTGCGAAGTACACCCCCGGCCGCGCGGCCGGGGCCCACATCAAGAAGGACGCGGAGCGCTGGACGCTCGTCCTCGTGCGTGACCTGCGCCACCCGCCCGTGAAGGTCTGGGAGGCGCTCACGGACCCCGAGCAGCTGCGGGAGTGGGCGCCGTTCGACTCGGACCGGAACCTGGGCGCGGTGGGCTCCGCGATGCTCACCACGGTGGGCGCGCCCAAGCCGCTCGTCGCCGAGACGCAGGTGAAGCGGGCCGAGGCGCCGAAGCTGCTCGAGTACAGCTGGGGCGGGAACGATGTCCGCTGGGAGCTGGAGCCGCGCGAGAGCGGCGGCACGCGGCTGACGCTCTGGCACAACATCCACCAGGGCTTCATCGCGATGGGCGCGGCGGGCTGGCACATCTGCTTCGACGTGTTGGATGGACTCCTGGCGGGCGAGCCGCTGGGGCGCCTGGTCGGCCCGGAGGCGATGCGGTTCGAGGGCTGGCAGCGGCTGCATGCCGAGTACGCCGAGCAGTTCGGCGTCGTGACCCCTGGACACACTTCTTCCCCGAGGAACTGAAGATGACGCGCTCGAAGAGAATCACCATCGGCTTCTGGGTTGTCACCGCGCTGTTCTGCTTGCAGATCGGCTTCACCGCCTACGCGCAGCTGAGCCTGCCGCAGGTGGCGGCGGCGTTCACCCACCTGGGCTTCCCCGACTACTTCCGGGAGGAGCTGTCGTGGGCGAAGTTCCTCGGGGTGGTGCTGCTGCTCGCGCCCGTGCCGGCGCGGCTGAAGGAGTGGGCCTACGCGGGGTTCGCCATCAACCTGGCCTCCGCGTTCATCGCACACCGCGCGGTGGGGGACGGCCCCGAGGCGTGGGGTTGGGTGGTGGGGACCAGCGTGCTCTGGGGGCTGTCGTACTTCTTCTGGCGTCGCCTGCAGGTGGCTCCGGTTCCGGCCGCGGCGCCGGTGCTGGCCGGAGGTCACTCGTGAAGAAGGGGGAGGGGCAGGCGAGCGGGGAGGCCGCGTCGAGGCTCATCGACCAGCGCATCCTCGACCTGGGGGACTGGCGGGGAGAGGCCCTGGCCCGGATGCGGAAGCTGATCCTGGAGGCCGTCCCGGAGATGACCGAGGAGTGGAAGTGGGGCACGCCGGTGTGGTCCCACAATGGGATTGTCACGACGGGGGAGGCGTACACGAAGGTCGCGAAGCTCACCTTCATCAAGGGCGCCCGCGTCCCCGACCCGACGGGCATCTTCAACTCCAGCCTGGAGGGCAACGCGCGCCGGGCCATCGACATCCGTGAGGGGGAGAAGGTCGACGCGAGTGCGTTCAAGGCGCTGGTGAAGGCGGCCGCGGCCCTGAACAGTGCGCCGAAGAAGAAGGCCACGCCGGTGGCGAAGAAGGCGGTGGCGGCGAAGAAGGCCCCGGCGGCGCGGAAGCAGAGCGCCGTGAAGAAGGCCGCGAAGCCGAGCGGTGCGAAGGCGAAGAAGCGATAGGGTTCGGGGCGTGATGGCGCCCCACCCCCGTCATCCAGGAGTGCGCGACATGGTTGGCAAGACGGCCGCGAAGGCCGCGGCGAAGAAGGCCACTGCGAAGAAGGCCACGGCGAAGAAGGCCACGGCGAAGAAGCCCCAGGCCAAGAAGACCGCCGAGAAGAAGACCACGGCGAAGAAGCCAGCGGCGAAGAAGGCCACGGAGCGCAAGGCGACCTCGGCACCGGCCAAGGCGCCAGTCCTCCTCTCCGGAGGCAATCCGCAGATCGCGAAGGGGTACGGGGAGGCCCCCATCCAGGCCTACATCGCGGCCATGCCGGGCTGGAAGCGGGAGGTCGGCGCGCGACTCGACGCGCTCATCTCTCGCGCCGTCCCGGGAGTGTCCAAGGCGGTGAAGTGGAACTCGCCGATGTATGGCATCGAGGGCCAGGGGATGTTCCTCGGCATCCACTGCTTCGCGAAGTACATCAAGGTGGCCTTCTTCCGGGGCACGGCGCTGAAGCCCATGCCTCCGGGCGAGTCGAAGAGCCAGGACACCCGCTACCTCGACATCCGCGAGGACGACGCGCTCGACGAGGCCCGCTTCGTGTCCTGGGTGAAGCAGGCCAGCCAGCTCCCCGGCGAACGGATGTGAGCTGTCGCGGTGGTAGAGTCGCCTCCCATGAAGCGGCTCCTCCCCGTCTGCCTCATGGTCCTCGTGGGTTGTGCCACCACGAAAGCACGTCCCCCCGAGCACGCGGCGTTCATCCAGAACGACTACGCCGCGGCGCTCGCCCAGGCCCGGGCCGCGCGCAAGCCGCTCTTCATCGACTTCGGCGCGGTGTGGTGTCCGCCGTGCCGGACCATGGAGGCGCAGGTCTTCGCCGCGCCCGGCTTCATCGAGAAGTCGAAGGACTACGTCCTGCTCGCGGTGGATGTGGATGACCCCATCAACGAGCCGCTTCTCGAGCGCTTCCCGGTGGACAACCTGCCCACGCTGCTGGTGCTCGACTCCGAGACGGAGACGCCCGCGCTGCGCTGGATGGGCGGCGCCGGGCTGGAGGACGTGCTGGCGTTGCTCGACGATGCCCGGCGCGCATTGAGTGCCCAGGTGTCGGGGCCGGAATTGCTGCTGCTCGAAGGAGACCGCGCCCATGCCAGGCGGGAGCACGAACTGGCGGCGCGCAAGTACCAGGAGGCGGTGGCGAAAGGCTCCAAGCAGTGGAGCCGTCGTGCGAGGGCCGTGGAGTCCGCGCTCAACGCGCTGTGGAACGCCGAGGCCTTCCAGGCGTGCGCGGAGTACGCGGTGAAAGAGGTCCCGAGTCTCGACGAAGCGCGCAGGGCGGGCGCGGCGAGCACCGCCTACGCCTGCGCGAGGTACGCGGACGAGCCCAAGCCCTGGGCCGCGCCGGCCATGAAGGCGCTGGAGGTCTACTTCGAGAAGGCCTTCGAGCAGCTGCGCGAGCGCGACGCGAAGGGGCAGACGTGGCTCTACGGCTCCATGGCGGACCTGCTCGAGGAGCGCGGCGACAAGGAAGGGGCCCGGAAGCTGTCCGAGGAGTACTACGCGAAGGTGCTCGCGTATCGCGCCGAGGAGACCACGGCGCGGGGGCGGGCGGCGTGGGACCCTCCGCTCTACAGCGCCGCGGAGTCGAGCGGGCACCTGGCGGACACCCTCGCGCTCTTCGTCCAGACGGAGCGCGAGCTGCCCGACGACTTCTCCGCCAGCGCGCGGGTGGCCGCGAACCTCCGGGAGCTCGGTCGCTACGACGAGGCGCTCGCCGCGACGGACCGCGCGCTGAAGCGGGCGCAGGGAGGGCGACGGCTGGCGGTATGGCTGAGCCGGGCGCGGACGCTGGAGCGGGCTGGCCGCAAGGACGAGGCGCGCGAGGACCTGGAGACGGCGCTCGCGGAAGCGGAGCGGCTGCCCAGGATGCAGCGGGAGTTCTCCCAGTACGCGGTGGACGCGGTGAAGGCCGCGCTGTCCGCGCTCGACGCCGGGAAGTAGTGCCCCGCGCACTCGCGAGGCGTTCCAGCTCGGCATGGCTTGTATCGATGAGGCCGGCTGTCGCGGCCTTCCGTGTCGACGCTCGAGGTTGGCAAGGAGCGCCCCTTTGTCCGCGGGCGCTCCCATGGGGCACGACGTGTATGGATGTGAGCGCCCGTCGCGGCCTTTTGTGTCCGCGCTCGACGCAAGGAAGTCGCCCCCGTGCGCCGCCGGTCCGGGCGCGCCACGTCGATGCAGGGTGTGCCGGCATGTCATGGCCGTCTTCTCGAGACGTAGGGCCACGGACGCTGGTGATGTTTGTAGGGGCGAGTCACACGCACTTCTGAACAGCGCCCTGACGAGGGACGCCCACGCCGACCCGAGACATGCTCGCGGGTCGGCGCGGATGCCTGGAACTCAGCGGACCTCGAACTCGTAGATGCGTGCCGCCGGCGAGAAGTCCTGGGTGGGCAGCGTCACATGGAGCCGGATGTAGCGCGCGGACGTGGCGGTGATGGGGTGGGTGGAGACGTTGGCGGTGTTGGCGCTCACCGTGACGACGGTGTTCCACGTCGTCCCATTGGTCGAAGTCTGGATGGTGAACGCCTGGGTGTTCCAGGTCGCCGTCTCACCGCCTGCCCCCGCGTGCTTCACGGTGAAGCTGCTGACCGTCTGGGCCGAGCCCAGGTCGACATCCATCCACGCCGGTGACGTCAGTGAGCAGAACTTGTCGGTGGTTCCACCCGAGACACTCCCGTTGACGGCCTTGGCCGCCGTCTCGTTGCTGTTGCAGGGCGTGGTGCTGCTGGTGGGCTTGTTCAGCGCCAGGTTGATGAAGCCCGTGCCCACGGAGACCGTCTGGGTCCTGCTGTGGCTCGCCCCACCGTTGTCCGTGACCGTCAGCGTGACGTTGTAGTTGCCGCCACTCGCATACGTGCGCGCGGGGTTCGTCGCCGTGGACGTGGTGCCGTCGCCGAAGCTCCAGCTGCGCGAGACGATGCTGCCATCGGCGTCCGTGGACGCGTCGCTGAACGTCGCCGTGAGCCCGCTGAGGGTGACGCCGAAGTTCGCCACCGGAGGCGTGTTGCCGCTGACCGCGGTGTTGATGGCCGCCGCGTACTGCGCGCTCGTCCCTTGCGCCGAGCACCGCTGGATGTCGTCATACAGCCACATGAAGCCGCCCGGGATGCCGGCATTGGCCTTCCATTGGGTCATCTTGGTCTGCACCGAAGCCGGGCTGTCACCCGACGCGCAGTTGGTGCCGTGCCGCGACCACAGGCCCGGGGACACCGTCATCCCCATGGCCGTGTTCCAGCTCGCCGGGTTGTTGCCCGCGCCGCCGTCGTAGACCTGGAGATAGATGCGGTCCACCGCGCTCCCCAGGTTGTTCCGGAGGTTGCGCCAGAATGTCTGCTGCGTGTACGGCACGAAGGCGATCTTGTAGCCCAGGCCGATCAGCATCTGCCCGAAGGTCGTCGTCGGAGCGAGGTCATACGCGCTCTCGTCGTCGAAGTTCACCGCGTCCGCGCCGGTGATGGTCTTCAGCACCTGGAAGTTGCGGTACAGGATGCTGTTGCTCCCGGTGCCGCAGACCAGCGTGGTGCCGCAGCCGGCGGCGGTGCCGTTGACCAGCCTCGCCATGCGCTCGAAGTCCGGGACGCTCCAGGCGCCGATGGACACCTCGATGCGATTGACCGACGTGGGCGCCCGCTTGAGCGTGGCCAGCCGCGTGGGCCACGCCGCGTCGCCGATGTACGCGCCATTCCGGACCACGGGGATGTCGTTGTAGACGAGGTCCCCGTTGTCCTCGATGTGGAAGCTCCACAGAATCACCGTGGTGAACCCCGACGCGCGCAGGTCATCCATCACCGCGGTGCCCCCGGAGTAGAAAGGTCCTCCACCATAGACAGCCGAGTGGGCCTGGGCGGCGGGGGCGTTGAGGGCAAGCCACAGCATGGCGAGGGTGGACAGCAATCTGCTGGCGACAGTCGATTCCGGCATGGAACGCTCCTCGGCGGGAAATGACACAGCGAACGGTGATGCGCGGTGGAGGGCGCGAGTCATTGCGCTCACGCCGCTCCGCACGTGCACCGGGCGCCAGCCTAGACGACAAGGCCCTCTTGGACGCAGTGATTGCGTCACGCCAATCCCGAGAGGAATTCAAGGCAGACAGGAACCTTTGAATGTCGTTACATGCCGCCCGGGCGGCGACGGTCGACTCACACCTCGAACTCCTTCTGCGCGGCGAGCGTCACGACGCGGCTGGGCGGAGGCAGGTCGATGCGCTGGTCGCGCATGTGTTCCAGCCAGCCATCAATGTCCAGAAGCCACCACTCCTCGATGGTCAGTGCGTAGAACCGACGCGGCCCCTTGTCGGTGAATTCCTCTGGCGGGAGCAGCCACTTCTGCCGAACGGTGTCGTCTGGAAAGTTCCGCCGGTAGTAGTAGTCGCGATACGACTCGAGTTCTTGGCCCTCGACCGCATGGCAGCGCCCCACGAGCTGTACGCCATCCAGGCCCAGGGGAGACAGCGTCTCCAGGTCGGTGCGGAAGATGGAGCCCGAGACTTGCTCTTGTCGTTCGATGTTGCGCGAGTGCCGGGCGTCCTTCATCGAATACCAGATGAGGCGGACCTGGTCGCTGATGTGAGGCACGTAGTTGACGGTGGATGCCCAAGCGGCGCCACTGGGCGCCGACGTGGCGAGTGTGACGAAGCGCCCCGTTCGCAGGAGCAACTCCAATCGCTGGAGGAGTGGACGGTGGAGTGTGGCCATTCTGTTCTCCTGGGTTGCTTGTGCTGCGTGGGACTGTTGATCCGATCTTCAAGGATATTGATGGTTCGTGGGAAGTCTCGATTTTGGAAGGGGCGAGATGCGATGGATGGCGCTGCCCGCAGTCGAGCCCGCAGCGCGGGATGTTGTTGAGGAGGTTGTACAGCGGTCGTGACATGGCGGTCGCAGGCGTCGTGCTTGTGTTGTATTCAGTGGGTTGATGGTGTAGATGATTATCTGGTTCGAGTCCGGTTGTTGTGGGGTTGGGGGCGGGCTGTCGTCCGCGCGGCGATAGTCGTTCGTCAAGGGCCGTCTGTTGGGAGAGGGAGATGGCGATGCGTGCGATTGTGAAGGCTGAGCCGGGACCTGGGCTCAGTTGGCAGTCGGTCGAGGATCCCCAGCCGTCAGGTGATGACGTGGTTGTTCGTATTCGGCGGACGGGTATCTGTGGCACGGACCTCCATATCTGGAGCTGGGACGACTGGGCCCGCAATCACATCCCCGTTCCCCTGGTGATAGGGCACGAGTTTTGCGGCGAGATTGTCGAGTTGGGAAGGAACGTTCGCCATCTCCATCGAGGACAGCGAGTGTCGGGCGAGGGGCATCTCTTCGACTTCCATGGCGCCGAGACCCCGCTCAGCCAGATTCATCTGGCCCAGGGCATCTCGTGCCTGGGAATTAATCGGAACGGTGCATTCGCGGAGTATCTGGTCCTTCCCGCGGTCAACGCGGTTGCGTTGCCTGACGCGGTGGACGATGAACTTGGGGCCATCCTGGATCCCCTGGGGAATGCCGTGCATGCCGCGCTCGCCTTTCCTCTCGTGGGGGAGAATGTGCTCATCGCGGGAGCGGGTCCGATTGGAATCATGGCTGCGGCCATCGTCCGGCACATCGGTGGAGGGCGCATCGTGCTCACGGATGTGGTCCAGGAGCGCCTGGACCTCGCGGCTCGCTTGGTGCCGGACCTCATGACGGTCAATGTCGCGAGGAACGACCTCCATGAGGTTCTCGAGGGGCTGGGACCTCATCAAGGCTTCCGGGTCGGAATGGAGATGAGTGGGAGTGCGTCCGCCCTGAACCAGATGATCGACGTCCTGGCGCCGGGAGGTGGTCTGGCCTGTCTGGGGCTGAGCCCCGCGCCGGTTTCCCTCCAGTGGTCCAGGGTGGTGACGAAGGGGCTGGTGCTCAAGGGGATTTATGGACGGGAGATCTTCGAGACGTGGCGGAAGATGCTGAGCCTCCTGGAGTCAGGACTGAAGGTCGGGGGCGTCGTCACGCACCGTCTGGCTGCCGAGGAGTTCGCCGCGGCCTTCCAGGCCATGAGTGAGGGACGGACGGGCAAGGTGTTATTGGATTGGGGGGCTCGCTCATGGACTTCCGTGTCCTGACCCGTTTCTCGGAGCTCGATCCGGCGGAGTATGGGGCCCTGCTGAAGTCCGGTCGGGCGCCGGTGTTCTACGACCCTCGGCTCATGCTCGCGGCTGAGCAGACGCCGCTGCTGCCCCCGGAGCGCGTTTTCTACATCGTCGCGCGGGATGCAGGAGGGCTCCAGGCCTTCCTTCCCTGCTATCTCCTGTCCGCGCAGCAGATAGACCCCTTCGGGCTCCTGAAGAGGACCGCCTCGGTGGACCTCTACGAGGAAGGCCGAGGTCTGTTCAGCCATATCGCGCATTGCTATGAGTCCGTGCTGCTGGTCCGGGCCGGCCGCCAGGACCTCCTGGCTCCCATGCTCGCGCGATTCCGCGACCTGGCCCTGGAGCTGCGGGTGAAGCGCCATGGATTGGTCAACGTGACGGACCCAGTCTTGATGGAAGTGGCCGCGTCGAACGGCTACTGCGTCAACTACATGTTGGACCGCTACTCCATGTCGTTGGAGGCGGCGCGTCCGTTCGACGACTACCTCCTCGGTTTGCCAAGAGAGGGGCGACAGGAACTGAGACGTCAGCTGAAGAAGTTCCTGGCGAGCGACGCCCGCGTCTCCGTCGTGAGACCGGACCAGGAGGGCCTGGAGGCATTGACGCCGCTGGTCCAGGAGACGACGGCCCGACATGGGACGCCATTCTATTTCCCACGAAGTGCGTTGCTGGAATTCGTCCGACAGTGTGGAGCGCTTGTCTGGTTGGTCAAGGTCGAGCACCTGCGGAAGTGGCTGGGTGGTTTCATCTGCCTCGAGGAAGAGTCGACATTGCACATCTGGTCCGGGGGCTTCACCTATGATGCGGTGGATTTCAGCCCCTACACCATTGCCTTTGCAGAAGTCTATCGCCATGCGGTGAGCAGGGGGTTTCGCCGAATCGAGATTGGACGGCTCAATGCGCGTATCAAGGAGCGCATGGGCTACCTCCCGGTTCCCATGTACTCCATCATCAGTCGGGCCTGACAGCGGTGCCCGGCCGCACGGGCTCGCATGGTCACAGTGGATGAACCCGCCCTCCATGTCGTGCTGGGGACAGCATGCTTGGCATCGGGACGGCAGTTTCGAGGCGTGAACAGTGCGGGCAGCTATCATTCATCGAGAAGCGCCAGCGTCGCCTGTGGAGGCGCTGCCTCCCGGTCCGGGTGACGGCGGTCATCCTGTCAGTTCTGACAGGTGTCCCGTTTGTGGTGTCTGATTTTAACTCAGGGAACCTGTCGAAGAGGAGATCATCCATGCCCGCCACCGCCGCAGAGAGCCAGTTCGAAGAGTTGGGAGCCCTCTATGAAGACGTCGCCGACTGGCCTTTCCGCAGGGACATCGAGTTGCCCGCGGTGCTCCATTCACTGGGCGACCTGGCGCAGAGCGACGTGCTCGACTTTGGCTGCGGCGCTGGCTTGTACTCCAGGTTGCTCGCCGAGCGAGGCGCACGCCGGGTGGTCGGCTATGACAAGTCCGAGGGCATGCTGCGCGACGCCCGCCAGCGGGAGGCGAAGGAGCAGCGGGGCATCGAGTACGTGTCTCAACTCTCGCCCGCGTTGGCACATCAATTCGATGTGGTGCTGTCCGTGTATGTCCTTCCCTACGTCGCGACACGGGACGAGCTGCGCCAGATGTGCGCCAGCATGGCGCGCATGCTTCGCCCCGGGGGGCGCCTGTTCGCTCTGCCATTGCATCCCGACTACGACCCCCAGCCTGATTACTATGCCGCGTATGGCTTTCGTCTGGTCTCGGACTCGCCCCATGTGGAAGGCAGCCCGGTACGGCTGGAGTTGCGAGCCCGAGGCGTGGAAGCCGATGTCACCGCCTATTACTGGTCGCGGGACGCGCTCGAGGACGCCCTGCGAAGCTCGGGCTTCGGGCCCGTGAACTGGAGCAACCCCCGTCCTCCAGGGCTCGCCAGCATTGAGGACGCCCCTCTGGTTCAACAGGCCTATCTGCGCAGGCCTCATGCCGTGATGCTCGACTGCCGACTGGCGCGGGCCCCCGGAAGGCACACCGAGTGACCGCGGTGAGCCGTCGTCCGGAGCCGCATGGCAGCGGTCGATGAACCCGCCTTCCGCCTCGTGCTGGGGGACAGTGCCAGGATGGGTGGCCTTGAGGCGCGGACAGTGTGGGCCGCCAGCTTGTGGAGCAATACCTCCACCTTGCTCCAGCACAGGTCGATGCGGTTCGAGCACCCGCGGAAGCGGTTGGGCGGTTCCAGCTGCCTCCTGGGGGCGTCAATCCTTCACGTCTGGTCCGCGGGCTTCACCCATGATGCGGTGGACTTCCGCCCCCATGCCATTGCTCGTGCGGAGGCCTATCGTCATGCGATGAGCAAGGGGCTCCGGCGAATCGAGATCGGACGGCTCAATACAGGAAGCAATGAACTCATGGGCTACCACCCACTCCCCCCTGTACTCCGTCCTCAATTGAGTCTGACAACTCCCGCGAGCCTTCCACGGAAGGGGGAACGCCTCACTCCAGCCGGACGCTTCCCTGTTGGCGATACCCCTCGGGCCCTGGTAGGGTTCCCAGCGGGGCGGCTTTGGGTGTGCTTCCTTCTCACTCCTATGAGGTAGTTCATCCGCTCTCCGCCCCGCCTTTCCCCTCTCTCAGGGAGTCACCATGGGCGCCCCTTCGCTCGAACTCACGGGCGATTCCGCCGCGTTGCTGCTCTGGACCACGGGGCTCGTCTTTCCTCCCACGGGCCTGTCCGCTGGCGGTGACACGAAGGCACGAGAGGAGGCCCTGGTCGCGCTGGATGCGGACCTGGCGGGTGTCGGCTACGTGCTCGCGGGGGCCCTCCGGGACGCGCTGCTCGCGCTCCCCGACGAGACCCTGGCCGCGTCCGGCCGCTTCCTCTACGAGAACTGCGCGGCGACGGTGGGCAAGGACCGCCCCTTCGTCCCGCTGTTCCGCGCCTTCCCCCACAGCGTCCCGCGCGACACGCAGGCGCTGTTCGTCCAGCGCGTGCTGTCGTGGCTGTACCAGAATCCCGAGCAGCCGTGCATCCACTGCGGCACCCTGGGCTCGGTGCGCGCGCTGTCGCCGTGCGCCCACCTCGTCTGTGAGAAGTGCTTCGACGGCAAGGACTACTCCGCCTGTCCCATCTGCCGTCGACGTCTGTCGCCGACGGACCCCTTCCTGCAGCCCAAGGAACTCAAGGGCGCTTCGCGGACCGTCTACTCCATCCGTCGGAGCCAGCTGACGCGGTTGTCCCTGGGCACGGACCCCGAGGCCACCGCGAGCGGACTGATGCGACGGCTGGCATCGCGGTCCACGGTGCTCAACCCTCGCGACCTGGAGATCCTCAAGCGACTCGTGTCCGCCTTCGGGCCCCGGGTGCTGGGCTGGCTGCCCCGGCGCATCCCGGTGAAGGAGACCCTGGCGCTCATCGTGGGGCACCTCCTCCGGGACCCCCGGACGGCGGGGGACGTGCTGGCCGGCGCCGCGGCGCACGTGAAGACCGCCACGGATGTGCTCCGCGTGCTGGTGGCCTGGGCGGGTGGCAACCCCGACCTCTCCGTCAAGGTGCCCTTGAAGAGCCCGCCGCGTCAGGTGCGGCGCGCCGTCCTCCAGATGATGGAGGGCTTCTCCCTGTTGAACGTCACCGAGGACGTCGGTCGCAACCCGGGCTTGTGGAAGGCCTTTGGCGGGCTGCTGCACGTCTTTGAGGAGTGGCGGCGTCATCCCAAGGTCTCGCTCGCGTTCGCCGTGCTGCGCGGGACGGTGCTCTCCGTGCAGACGCCGTTCGGTGCGACGCTGCTGGGCCTCGCCGGTGCACATCCCGAGTCCTTCCAGACGCGGGACGTCGAGGGCGGCGTCGTGGTGGAGTTCCGCTCCTGGACCTCGCGCGTCGAGGAGGCGCTGCGCGCGAGGGCGCTTCCGGGCGCGCTGACGCTGCTCCGGCAGCGGCCCGGTGAGCTGCTGCGCAGGTTGGACCATGTGAGCCGGCTCTCGGTGGCGCTCGCGGGCTCCGCGTCGCTGGCGCCGGAGCTGCTCGCGACGCTCGATGCCGTGCTGCCCCGGTCTCCGCCCGCGTTGCTGCTCGCCGCCTCGGCGCACCTGCGCAAGCGGCACCAGCCGTTCGCCCGGCGCATCTTCTTCCCGAAGGGTGAGGCCACCCACGCCTGGGGCATGGAGGACCGTCGTCCGTTGCTCCCCGGGGATGTGATTGGCCAGCTGGTGGCGCCGCTGGAGCGGGAGCTGCTGCGACGGGCGGAGGCCCTGCCGTCCTTCCCCCAGGCGCTCATCGACGAGGCGCTCGGAGACCTCCTGGTGCCGATGGCGGAGAAGACGGCCTCGAAGGCGTTGGTGGCGGTGCCTCGCGGCAGCCTGCTTCCGATTCCGGAGGGGAAGGTCCTGCGCTTCTTCGTCCACTGGACGGAGCCCCAGAACACGTACGTCGACCTGGACCTGTCGGTGGCGCTCTACGACAAGAACTGGTGGCTGGTGGACCGGTGTGACTACACGAACCTGCGGCTGGAGGATGACGCCGCGGTGCATTCGGGGGATGTCACGTCGGGCTCTCCGCCGCTGGGAGGCGCAGAGTTCCTGGACGTGCACATGGAGCGCCTGCTCGCCCAGGGTGTGCGCTACGCCATCCCCGTGGTCTTCTCCTTCAACAGCGTCTCGTTCGACCGGATGGAGGACGCGTTCGCGGGCTTCATGGTCCGGGACGAGGTGGAGGGGGAACACTTCGACGCGCGCACGGTGGAGCAGCGCTTCGACTTGCAGGGGAGCGCGCAGATTTCGGTGCCGCTCGTCATCGACCTCGTCGAGAAGCAGCTTCGCTGGGTGGACGTGAAGGTCCCTCCCGAGGACGGCTTCCAGAGCGTGGCCCGCTCCCGGGGGGGACTCGCGCACCTGGGCAAGGACACCCTGGCCTACTTCGGCACCGGCGCCCGGCCCACGCAGTGGGAGCTGGCGACCCTGCACGCCGCAGCGCGCAGCCGCACCGTGCACGTCCGGCGTCGGGATGGCTCCGTGTCCGTCCTGAAGCGGGCGGAGGACGAGGACACCGCTTCCTTCCTTCGCAGGCTGCGAGGCCTGGAGGCGGACTCCACCGCGCGGAGCTTCACGCCCGGCAAGGCGCCCACGTTCTTCGCGGGGCTGACGGATGTGCCCGCGCTCTCTCAGGGCAGCGAGGGGTATGCCCTGCGCTTCCTGCACACCTCCGCGGAGGAGGTCACCCGGCTGGGCGCGGGCGACCTGGTCTCCGTGCTGAAGAAGGCGTAGCGGCGCCGCCTCAGAAGGTCGGCAGGTCGTTGGCGAGATGGGATGACAATCCCCCGTCGACGACCAGCGTGGTGCCGTTGATGTAGCCCCCGGAGGGGCCCGCGACGAAGGCCACCAGTCGGGCCACCTCGTCGGGCGTGGCGAACCTCCCGGCGGGAATCCTGCGCAGCAACTCCTCGCGGAGCGCGGGCGGCGCCTTCGCCAGCATCTCCGTGTCGATGTAGCCGGGGCAGATGGCGTTGCAGGTGATGCCGTGCGCGCCCCACTCGGCGCCGATGGACCTGGAGTAGCCCACGAGCGCGTGCTTGGTGGCCGCGTAGGTGGAGGAGAGCGCCCCGCCGAAGAGGCCGAGGGAGGAGGCGATGTTGACGATTCTGCCGAACCTCGCCGCCTTCATGCGCGGCAGGGCCCAGCGGCAGAGCTGGTGGACGGCGTCCACATTCACCCCGAAGAGCTGCTCCCACTCGCTCCGCGAGACCTCGTCGGCGCGGTGGAAGGGCCCGCCGAAGCCCGCGTTGTTCACGAGGACTCCTGGCATTCCCACGGTGGACTCCAGCCTCGCGAGCGTCGCGTCCAGCGCGGCCTCGTTCGCCAGGTCGCACGCGAAGGACCACGCCTGGGCTCCCGAGGCGCGCAGCTTCGCTTCCTGTCGGGCCAGGGCCTCCTCGTCCCGCGCGAGGAGGACGACGCGCAGCCCCTGCCCGGCGAGCACCTCCGCGATGGCCGCGCCGATTCCCCGGCTGGCCCCTGTGACGAGCGCCAGGTCCGCGTTCGAGGGCGACGTCATCACAGGACTCCCTTCGAGGGGACCAGGCGCAGCTCGTCCACGCGGATGTGCAAGGGCTTGCGGGCAATCTCCCAGATGGACTCGGCCACGTCGTCCACGGACAGCATGTCGGCGGGGCTGAACTCCGGACGCGTCTTCCAGAAGGCCGTGTACACGGCTCCCAGCGACAGCAGCGTGGCCCGGATGGCGTGGTCCTTTCCCTCCGCGTTCAGCACGCCCGTGAGCCCCCGGAGGCCATGCTTGGAGGCGGCGTAGGCGCCATTCATGGGCAGGGTGAGGTGGTCGCTCACCGAGCCGATGTGGACGATGCGCCCTCCGCCATGCGCCTTCATCCGCTTGAACGCCTCGCGCGCGCACAGGAAGGCACCCGTCAGGTTCACGTCCAGGCTCTTCCGCCAGTCCGCGAGCGAGGTCTCCTCGATGGGCGTGAAGGCCCCGAAGCCCGAGCAGTTGACCAGCAGATGAAGGGGCCCGTTGGCGGACGCCTTGTCGAACAGCGACCTCACGGAGGCTTCATCGGTGACGTCCACCCGCATCGAGTCGGATGACTCCCGCGTCACGTCCTCCGAGGCGCAGATGACGTGCAGTCCCTCCGCCCGCAGCCTGTGGATGACAGCGGCGCCGATGTTGCCCGTTCCGCCGACGACGATTGCATTCCGAGCGCTCATGCCGTCAGGCATACAGGCGGTCGTGGTCCGAGACCAGGGCCTTGCGTGAGGGATTGTCCTGGCGCGCGCGGGCGCCGTCCGGGCGATTGGCGCGATCGGATTGGTCGCGCGCCAGGGGCGCATCCTCCAAATCAGCTCGATTGGTGGGCGGCGTGGCGGCACACCGGGCCTGAGCGCCTATCAGGCCGCGAAGTTCGCGGTCGCGGGCTTCAGCGAGGTGGTGATGAACGAGGTGGCGCCGCTCGGCATCCAGGTGACCATCGTCGAGCCGGGTGGCTTCGCCACGGACTGGGCGGGCGCGTCGATGACGATTCATCCCTCGAAGCCCGACTACCAGGCCACGGTGGGGGCGCTCAACGCGAGCGTGAGGGCCAACCCCGGCGCGGCGCGCGGTGCGCCCGAGAAGGCCGCGAAGGCGCTGCTGCGGCTCGCGGCGATGGACAAGCAGCCACGCCGGTTGCTCCTGGGGAGCGATGCCTACGCCCTCGCTGGCCTGACGCTGCGCGAGATGGGAGCGAGCGACGAGGCTCTACGGGAGCTCAGCGTCAGCACGGACGCGGAGGGGCTGCCGGACTTCGCTGACACGGAGGTGGGGCGGCGGATGCTGAAGCTTCACGGCACCTGAGCGGCGGCGTGCGTGAAGAAGGCGGGGACGGAGCGGCCCGAGCAGGTGTTCTCGCCGGGATGCCCGGGTCGGAAGTCCGTCCGTGCCCCCAGGCCGAGCCGCTGCCGCAGAAGGTCCAGCGGCTCCTCCATCAGGGACTCGAGGCGCGCGCCCAGCAGGGCGGTGGCGGCGACGCCGCGGACGAAGTCGTGGGCCTGGATGCGCCCTTCGTAGATGTCGCGCAGGTGCTTGTACTTGTCGCGGAGGATGTCCGGGTGCACGGAGGCCGCCGCCAGGAACAGGGCAAGCGCGGAGGGGGCGAGTCCGAACACGAACGACTGGACGGCGACCTCGTCCGCGTCCGAGGTCTCATAGGCGCCCAGGACGTGGAAGAAGTCGTGGCACTTGTTGAGCCGGTGGACGGCGTAGCGGGTGGGCGTCGCCTCCGGGTCGAGCTCGGCCTGGATGGGGAAGAAGTCCGGGGCCAGCCGGTAGTGCGCCATGTAGGCCGCGTAGCAGCGGCCGAACGAGCCTTCCGGCAGGGTGGAGAGGGCCTCGGGCTCGGGGAGGGCCGGGTCCCACAGCTCGGCGTGGAGCTCGCGGAACCCGGGCACTGACAGCAGCAGGGCATCACTGGCGGCGAGCAACTCGGGCTCGGTGAGGACGGGGATGACCTCCCCCAGCGTCACGCGCTGGTTCACCAGGTCGCGGGCCTGCTCGACGAGCCTGGTCGGCTCCGCCAGAGGCGCCTCGAATGACAGACGGTCCGCACGAGTGTGCATGCCTCCCCCACTTGCACACGATAAGCCATCCCCCAGCGCCTGTCATTCCGGGGGGATGTGGTGTGTTCAAGAGAGGGTGCTTCGGGCCTACACGTCAACGGACATGGCCTGACACGTCAATGGGGGCGTGTTGTCGTGTCAGCCGCGGCGGCCTGACTCTCGAGTGCGTGGGTCAACGCCAGGGACTCCCGCCGGACCTGTCGAGAGCCCACGAGCCACGGCAGGCCCGCGAAGGCATACATCATCGCCAGGAAGCCCCAGAGCCAGGCGGTCCCCCACAGGAACCGGAACGTCGCGAGCGTCCCGAGCACCAACGCGGCGAGGGGCAGGATGACCGAGTCGTGCCACACCAGGCGAGTCACCACCTGGACCTCCTTCTCAGCCACCTTCTCCACGGAGGACTCCACGTGGTTCCTCGGGCGCCACACCCAGCGCTCCCAGGCTGGGACTTGCCGGTGGATCACGAGGCGCTCGCCGCGCCGCTTGCCCGAGTACCACTGGGGCCCGCCGGCTTCGCCAGGCGCCGCGGGCAACCTGAAGGAGCCCTCCCATGCGGCCCACCACGGGTCCGTCGTCGGGTTCACCTCGAGTCGAACAGACCGTGTGACGCGCATGCGTGCCTCCCTCGTTCGCTCTTCATGGGCAGGTGTGGAACCCGGTCCTCACTTCGCGGCGGGGTACAGGTCCGCGGGCAGCCGCATGGAGGACAGCAGCTCGCGGAACACCTGCCAGCGGCGCTCGGGCGAGGTGTCGGCGCCCATGTGGCGCTCGACGTACTGCTTCACCAGGTCCTGGCCCAGGTTGTAGTTGATGACATACGCGCGATAGGAGTCGATGAAGGCCATCTTCTGCGTCGCCCGCTCCACGGACACCAGGCCGTAGCGCACGAACCAGTCCCGCGTCGCCTCGCGGCTGAGCTGTCCGTCCAGGTACCGGCGCGCGCCCTCGTTGCTCGCGTAGGACAGCTTCGCCGCCAGCGCCTCCACGGCCACGTAGTTGGCCGCGCGCTTCGGGTCGAGCCCCGCCAGCGGGAAGAGGACGTCCCGCAGGTACGCCTCCGCGTCCGGGAACGCCACGTCGATGCCGTAGTTCGCGCTGCCCTCGGCGATGAGCGACATGGGCGAGTACAGCGGATACACCGTCAGCTCCACCCACCCGCGTCCGCGCACCAGGTGCTGCTCGAGCAACGCGTTGTAGACGTGGTGCCCCGGATAGCCCTCGTGCGCCGCCAGGTCGATGGCACGCAGGATGTAGAAGGGCAGGTCCGTGTTGATTTGAATGACGCTGGTCGAGTTGCCCTTGTACCAGTTGTACCCGCTCCACGGCTTGTTGGTGACGTACTCCAACGTGAAGTTCTCGTTGGCGGGCAGCTCCACGTGCTGGAGCGTGCGGCGCCGGGCCTCCTGGATGGCGACGCGGAAGACCTCGTCCAGCTTGTCCTTCGGGATGACGAAGTCGTTGCGGAAGCGGTCCAGCCGGTCGACCAGCGGCCCCTGGCCGGGCAGGCGCTTGTCCAGCTCGGCGAGCACCGCCTCGAACTCCGCGTCGGTGTGCCCCGGGTCCTTCGCGCCGTAGAGCGCCTGGCTCTCCTCGTCGAACTTCAGCTTCTCGCCGGACAGCATCCGCACCCGCGCCTCCAGCGAGCGCAGCTGGGTCAGCAGGAAGCGGTGGCGCATCGCGAGCAGCTCATCGGCGGGGACCGGCGTCGCCTCCACCGCGGCCACCATCGCGGCGGCGCGCGCGGCAATCTCGGGCAGGGGCAGCTTCGTGGCCTCGGCCTCCTTCGCCCAGGCCTCCGGTCCGTAATAGGCGTCCACGTAGTTGCCGTCGTGCTGCCCCACGGCGAGGGCCAGCTTCACGTACTGCTCGGCGGGGGCGTCCAGCGGGGAGGGCGTCGTCATGGGGGTTCCTGGGGAGGGCGCCGCGGCTCGCGTCGCGCAGGCGAGCGTCAGCGAGACGAGGACAAGAGCGGTCAGGCGGCGGAGGCTCGAGTGCATGGGGCAGTTGTAGATGGCCCCGGTCATGAGTTCCAGCGCCCGCGCTCATGAAGGCCAGGTCAGTCGGACATGTGTGCCATGCGGCTCCACCGCGCGGAGGTCCAGCGTCCACTGGAACCGGCGCGCCAGCCGCTCCACCAGCGACAGTCCGACACCGAAGCCCCTCCGCTCGGGCTCGCTCCGACCGAAGCCCACCCCCGTGTCTTGGATGCTCCACGCCTCGGGCGTGACGCGGATGACGATGCGCCCCGCTTCCGTATACGCGAGCGCGTTCTTGATGAGGTTGCCCAGCATCACCCGCGCCACGGCGCCGGGCAGCGGCACGACGACCTCGTCCGTCGCCTCGACGACGAGCTCCACGTCGCCCCGCGCGAGGTGGTCACCGTACAGCGCGAGCAGCTCGCGAGAGATGCCCACCAGTCCGCACGTCTCATCCGAGCGCCCCGGCCGCGCCAGCCAGAGGATGCCCTCCGTCAGCAGGCCCATCTGGAGGACCGCCTGCCGCAGCCGTCCGAAGGTCGCCGAGTCCCTGGGCGGGTCCAGCTCCAGTATCTCCACCGCGCCCTGCGCCACGGCGAGCGGCGTGCGCAGCTCATGGCTGGCGTCCCGGTTGAACGCCCGCTCCCGCTCCAGCAGCTCCTGGATGCGGACATCCCGGGCACTCAGGGCCTGGGACAGGGCCCGCACCTCGGTGACGACGATGTCCTCGGCTCGCGGCTCATGGCCCGACTGCACCTGCGCCACGAGCCGCTCCAGCGGAACCCCCAGCCGCCTCGCGACCAGCACGGAGAGCCCGGCGGCGCCCAGCAGTGCCAGCACGGCGCTCACCAGCAGCAGGCCCGACGTGCGACGCAGCTGGCGCGTGGTGCGGGTCAGCTCCGTCGTGTCGAGGACGCCATAGCGCGTGAGGCCTGTCGACACGTCCGGCCGCACCGCGACATGGAAGTGTCCATGCCCGGGAGGAAAGATTTCGTACTCGCCACCCAGCGCGTCTGAGGGCACTTCCGCCTGCATCCACGACGGCAGGCTCGCGTGGCCCACATAGGTCCTGATGCCGAGTGGCATCGCCCCATCACCGCCACGCCCATCCATCGCGGTGGCGACGAGCCGCGCGAAGAGGGTGTCCTCGAGGTCGTAGCTGAAGAGCGTGAAGAACGCCCCCATGAGGACCAGCGAGAGCGCCGCGGACGACACCATGGCGCCCAGGAGGAGCCCTCGTATCGACCTAGTCCTCACGGGCCTCCAGGCTGTAGCCCTTGTTGCGGTGGGTGGTGATGCAGTCGTCCAGCCCCAGCTCGGCGAGCGCGCCTCTCAGCGCATAGACGTGCGTGCGCAGGGCGCTGGACTCCGGTGCGTCGTCGCCCCAGAGCTGATGGGCGAGCGTCGCCGTCGACACGGGCTTGGGCGCGGACTCCATCAGCAGCTTGAGGAGCAGCGCCTCGGTCCGGTTGAGTCGCACGCCGCGCTCGCCGCGCCGGGCCTGTCCTGTGTCGGGCTCCAGGGTGAGCGAGCCCACCGTCAGACGCCGACCGCTCGGAGGGACGGGGCGGCGCGCCAGGGCCTCCAGCCGCAGCCGCAGCTCCCTCAGCGAGAACGGCTTGACGAGGTAGTCATCCGCGCCTGCGCGGAAGCCCTCCTCCTTGTCCTCGAGCGTGTCGCGCGCGGTGAGCATGAGGATGGGCACCAGCCGGGCGGCGAGCTGCCGGAAGCGCTGACACAGCTCGATGCCGCTCATCCCCGGCAGCATCAGGTCCAGCACGATGACGTCGTACTCGTGGCTCAGCGCGAGCGTGAGCCCCTGGGGCCCGGTGGTGGCGAAGTCGAGCTGGAAGTCCGCGCCGAGGAACCTCGCGATGTTGGCCTGGAGGTCACGGTTGTCTTCGACGACGAGCACTCGCATGAGCGGGCAGGGGACCTCGGGAGGGCAGGACGGTCGCAGGCTACCGGAGGGAACGTCAATCGAACGTCAACCGCGGGTTGACGCCTGTCCGACACAGCGGAGCGCAGGGTGACGGTGAAGCTCACTTCCAGGAGTCCACCATGTTCCGCTGGCTGTCGCTGTGCGTGCTGCTGCTGTCCGCCTCCCTGGCCCGGGCCGATGCCCCGACGCCGACGCTGGATGTTCGTGGCGCGGATGGAGAGCGCATCCCCACGCGGGTGCTCGAGCCCGAAGGGCGCGACGCGAATCCACCCATCGCCGTCCTGCTGCACGGCCTCACGCGCCGCAAGGAGGACTGGCTGTCGGACGCGGGGCCCACGCATGGCGGCGTCTTGAAGGACGAGCTGCTGCGGGCCGGCTACCGCGTCTATCTCCTCGACGCGCGGCTCCATGGTGAGCGGGCGAACCCCGAGGCGAAGCCCGGGGCGCTCGCGAAGCTGGCCCACAAGGGCGAGCCCGCGCGGTACATGAAGATGATCGCCGACACCGTGCGGGATGCCCACGCGGTGCTGTCCGCGGTGCTCGCCCAGGGCAAGCCGCCGCGCGTGCTCGTCGTCGGGTACAGCATGGGGGCTCAGGTGGGGCTCCTGCTGGCGGCGCGCGAGAAGCGCGTCACCCACCTCATCACCATGGTGCCGCCCCACATCGACCCGTCGATGGAGGAGGTCGCCCCGTCGCGGCACATGTCGACGATTCGCCAGGACTGGTTGTTGCTGACCGCGAACCAGGATGACTTCGCGCCCGTCGCCGACAGTCGCGCCCTGTTCGAGTCCGCTCCGTCCGTGCGAAAGACACACAAGACCTTCGACAGCGGGCATGCGCTCCCGAAGGAGTACCTGGACGAGGTGCGTCGCTGGCTCTCCACGAGCCACCGGGCGCCGTCGCCCTGATTCAGTCCGGGCTCGCCTCCCACGATAGCGCGAGCTCGCTCATCCACGCGGCGCCCTGGGCCGAGTCCACGCGCAGGTAGGTCTCGCGAAGCGGGACGCTCGGGGTGCGCTCCTTGGCGTGGAGGTGGGCGAAGAGGCGGGCCCAGGATGGGCCCACGGAGTGGGGCGGGCCGGAGTGCGCGAGCGTGACGGCCCGCACCTCGGGCAGCTCCGTGATGGCGACGCCCTCCGGGACGGCCCCGGGGGCCAGGGGGACGCACCAGGACTGGTCCGCGTCGTCCTCGCGGTACTCCGCTTCGTGGAAGAGGCAGAAGGGCGCCCCGGCCACGTGGGGGCCACACGCGGCCAGCAGCCGGCGGAAGTACACCGACGCGTCGGAGTAGCGCCCCCGGGCCCGATGCACGGCGACACGAACGGGTGGGAGCCAGCGTTCGAGCAGGGGCGGCGGCGCGCGCAGGTAGGTCTCCGCCCGGGCCTGGTTCTCGAGCAGCGTGTCCAGCGCGAGCACGGAGCGTCGCGCGCTCGCGGCCTCCTCGGCGAGTCGGGCCCGCACGCGCGCGAGCTGCTCCGCGAGCGAGGCGCCCTGTCCCAGCTGCGTGAGCACGCCGTGAATCTCCTCCAGGGAGAGCTTCAGGTCGCGCAGCGCGCGCACGGTGTGGGCGAGCGAGATGTCGTGCTCGGTGTAGTAGCGGTAGCCCGTGGAGGCGTCCACGCGCGAGGGCTCGAGCAGCCCCTTCTCCTGGTAGAGGCGCAGCGCCTTCACGGTGAGCCCGGTGATGCGAGACACCTCGCCGATGGAGTACCGCAGTCCGCTCACCGCTCCTCCTCCTGGAGGAAGGCGCGCACGGTGGCCGCGAAGGCCTCGGGCTGCTCCTCGAAGGGGAAGTGCCCGCTGCTTGCCAGCTCCACGAGTCGCGCGTGGGGAATCGCTTCTACCACGCGCGTGGTGGCCGAGCGCGGCTGCAGGTCCTGGGCGCCATGGATGACGAGCGTGCGCGCGCGCACCCGGCGCAGCCATTCGCTCCAGTCGTGATGGCGTCCCAGGCTCAGGTAGAGCCCGAGCGAGAGGAAGCCTCCAGCGGCACCAGTGTCGGGAGGCCTCGTGTCGGGGCGCTCGGCGTTCAGGGCCCGGGCATACAGCGGTCCGAAGGCGGCGAAGTGCTCGGCGAGGCGGGCCTCGTCGTCCTTCAGGCGGGCAGGGAAGTCGAAGGTGTGCTTCATCCAGGCCGCGAGCTCCCGTTGGCCTGCTTCGTCCAGACGGGTGCGCACCTGGGTGAACAGGTCATCGCCCTTCGAGGGCATCGTCACCAACGGGGCCGGCGCCACGAGCACGAGCGCGTCCACCCGCTCCGGCCACTCGGCCGCGTACAGCAGGGCAATCAGGGCGCCGAAGGAGTGGCCCACCAGCGTGAGTCGCTCCCGGCCGAGCACACGCCGGATGCGCTCGAGGTCCGCGAGCTGCTCGGCGAGTCCCAGGCGGGCCTCCACCTCCTGCAGGGCCTGCCAGGTGCCTCCGGGCGGAGGCTGGGAGATGGGGCGCGAGGAGGCGCCACAGCCTCGCTGGTCATAGAAGTGCCAGCGCACGGCATCGCCCGTCAGCGCCGCCGCGCGCCATGGGTGTGCCGGAGGCAGGCCGGGGCCGCCGTGCACGACGAGGACGTCCCGCCCCTCGCCCACGGCGACGTGGCGCAGTTGGACATCCCCGGTCATCTGCCAGGACGACGCGTCGGAGCGTTGTCCCGGTGGAACGTCCAGTGTCTCGCCGCGCGAGGCCAGCACCTGCGTCACGGTGCCGGGTTGGAAGAGGGCCCGCCCCATCCACCACCAGGCGCCCGCCGCCGCGCCCGCCAGCAGGATGAGGGTTCCAAGGATTGCCGCCGCCATGCGCTTCCTCCGAGACATGTCCGTGGGTGACATGCCCGGAGGGTGGCGGTCTCCCCCTGGGGGAGAGTCAAGCACGAGGGCTACTGGAGGGGGACGGGCGGCGCCTTCCTCGTCATCTGCTGGGCGTCGTCGGCCGCAGGCGCCCTTGTCCCATATTCCGAGCCCATGAACGCGGCTGCCATGACGTGTCCACGCTGTCAGAGCCCGGCTGCCCCAGAGGCGCGGTTCTGTGCCGCGTGTGGTCAGACGCTCACGGCGGAGCCGCTCACGCAAACGGGTGGACCGCCGACGGGCATCGACCCCCGCTGGGTCTATCCGGAGCCCGAGGCGCGGCGGGTTCGCAAGGAGGCCCCCGCCATCTTCGCCGCACCACGTTCAGGAGGCGTGCAGCCGCACGAGGTCGGCACGCGGGTGGCCGACAAGGTGGTCATCGTCGCCGAGGTCTCACCCCTCCAGTGCGGCCTGCTGATTCCTGGCCACTGCCGCGGGTTCACGCCGCACCCCGGGGACCCCACCTTCACGGCCCTGCACGGCTTCGTGACCGCGCAGGGGCTTGTCGTCGCCAGGCTCTCGCGGCGCATCCGCGCGAACTCAGCGCGGGAGCTGTGCCTTGACGAAGGTGAGCTTCGGGCTGCGAAAGCCCATCCCCACCCACGCACCGAGCAGCTTGATGAAGAACGCGACGGACTGGTGCCGACTGTTGGGCACGTCCGTGGGGAGCGCGGGCCCGGGCGGCAGGTCGGAGGTCATCGTCCGCAGCTCCAGCGGAGGCAGGGTTCCGTCGGCCCAGAGGCCCCCATAGAGGCTGAGCCAGTGGCCGCTCTGGAACTCGAGGAACACGGGCGTGTTGCAGCACGTGGCGACGACGCGGCGGGTCTTCGACTCCGGCGTGAGCCGGAACTCCGCGAGGCGGTCCGTGCCCTGGAGGAAGTGGACGCGGTCCTTGCGGTAGAGCACGAAGCGCGACGCGTCCCTGGGCCCCAGCAGCAGCCGTGACGCGGGCAGCGTCTGGAATCTCGCGACGGCCGCGCGACAGCTGTCGCAGCAGCACTCGGCGCTGATGATGGGGGCTCCCTCCACCCGCAGGGAGACTTCCCCGCAGGCGCAGCCGAGCGATGTGGCCTGGGTCATGGTGAGGCTTTCTCCGGGGGTGTGAGCCTGAAGAGCAGGCGGATGTAGCGGTCCAGGTGGTCCAGGCTCTCTCGCGCGAGGGCCGCGTCGTTCCCCGCCTTGGCGAGCACGAAGGCGCCTTGAATCACCGTCTGGGTGTGGCGTGCCAGGCTCGCGGCCGTCCAGCCTCCGGAGACGCGGCGCTTGCGCATGGCGGCGGCGATGTCCGCCTCGAGCGTCTGGGCATGACCGAAGATGCTCGCGGCGCAGGCCTCCCGGATGTCGGGCGCGCTCGCGTGGACCTCCTGCGCCAGCGTGCCCACCAGACAGCAGAACTCGGCGGGGCTCCCGGTGATGATGGACTTGCGGAAGGCCACATAGGCCAGGACCCGCTCGAGCGGGTCCGCGGGGGCGTGGTAGGGCGCGCTCGCGAAGAAGGCGGTCGTCGTCTCCTTCCAGTGCTCCGCGGCGGCCACGCCGAGCCCCTCCTTGCTCTTGAAGTGATGGAAGAAGGCGCCCTTCGTCACCTCCGCGACCTGGCAGAGCTCATCGACCGAGGTCGCGGCGAAGCCCTTCTCGCGAATCGTGTCGCGCGCGGCCTCGAGCAGCCGCGTCCGGGCATCCCCGCGTTCTGGCGCGTGCTTCGGTGGGCGTGGCATGGCGTCGTCATACCGTACGGTTGGTATGTATGCAAGCTCTGGAGGTCGAGCGTGGGCGGGCCGGCCTGTCGAAGAGGGCTCGCCAGGCGCTACGTTCCAGGGATGCGCGACCTGCAATCCCACCGGTGGATGTGGGTGAAGGCCATCCTCTTCGTCGTCATCGGCTGCGTCTCGTCGGCGCTGCTCCTGATGGAGCTGCCCGAGTGGCGCGTCCTGCTCCTGCTGCTGCTCGCCATCTGGGCCTTCTGTCGCGCCTACTACTTCGCCTTCTACGTGCTCGAGAAGTACATCGACCCGTCGTTCCGCTTCTCCGGGCTCACCTCGCTCCTGCGCCACCTCGTCGACAAGCGCTAGGGATTGGACGTGCTGTCGCTCCCTCCGGTCATGGTTGCGCAATTCTTGCGCGCCATGGCGCGGGTGCGCAGGAATTGCGTGTCGATTGCGCATCTTCATTCCAGGGTTCACGCATGGGCATGAGACCTGTATAGGAAAGGGAGCGAGGTTCCCGCCTGCCCACCCTCTTGATAGTGGTTGTCATCGCCGTGGCGGTCCTGGTCGCCCTGATTGCGTTCGCGGCGGGAGTCCTGACCGCGAGCCACCTGGGGCGGCTGGTGTTGCTCGCGGGGCTGGCCATCCTCCCGCTGGTCGTCACCGGCGCGGGCGTCGCCGTGGGCGTGCGTGAGTCGTCGCAGACGCAGTTCTGCCTGGGCTGTCACGAGATGGAGCCGTACGGGCAGAGCCTGTTCGTGGACAACGCCGCGTCGCTGGCGGCGGTGCATTACCAGAAGCGGCTCATCAGCCGGGACACCACCTGCTACGCGTGCCACACGGACTACGCCCTCTTTGGTGACGCGAAGGCGAAGTTCAACGGGCTCAAGCACGTCTGGGTCCACTACTTCGGCACCATTCCCGAGCGACCGAAGCTCTATCAGCCGTATCCCAACTACAACTGCCTGCACTGTCACAGCGACGCCCGGAGCTTCCTGGAGGCGTCCGCGCACCAGGACATCCAGGCGGAGCTCCAGAGCGGCGCGCGCTCGTGTCTCACGTGTCACGACCTCGCGCACGACCTGGAGGGCGTGAAGGCGCGGAACTTCTGGCTGCCGGAGCCACGTCCATGAGCCACGAGAAGCGCATCCGGAGGGCGGCCCTGCTGGTGCTGGCGGGGTTGTGTGTCCAGCTCTTCACCACGCTGTTCTGGTCACCGCTCACCTTCGTGGTGTTCACGGCGGTGGGCGTGCCCCTGGTGCTGCTGGGAGTGGGCCTCTACGTGGTGACCGTCTGGAAGATCCTCAAGGAGCGCAAGGCGCTATGAGCACTCCGACCTCGGAGCCCTGGCGCGCTCGCGCGCGGGCCGTGCTGCAGCGCTGGCGCTGGCGGGTGGTGCTCGCCGTGCCGCTGCTCTTCGCGCCGCCCATCCTCGCGGTCAACGCGCCCCAGGATGTCCGGCTTCCTCCCTTGAAGGAACGCAAGGCGCCGGTGCCGGCGCTGTTCTCGCATTGGGCGCATGATTCGCAGCGTTGCTACAGCTGCCACCCGGGGGTGTTCCCCCAGGCTCCACTGGGCTTCACCCATCAGGACATGCGCGAGGGCCGCTACTGTGGCAGTTGCCACGATGGGCGGGCCGCCAAGGCGCCGAGCTCCATGCGCTGCGAGGCCTGCCATGTGCCTCGCTGACCTGGGACGTCTCTGCGTGGGGGTGTTCCTGCTGACGGCGGCCATGCCCGCGCGCGCGCAGACGCAGGAGGAGAAGCGCCGCCAGCTCCAGGAGCGGCTGGGCATCCAGCGTCCGCCGACGCCTCCGCCCGCACCAGAGGGCAGCGCCGACGCGGGGACTCCCGAGACCTCCGCGGCACCTGCCGCGCCCACGAAGGCGGCACCAGCGCCGGTGGCGACTCCGGCCGGTCCGAGGACGGGTGGTGCGCCGAAGCCGCGCGGACCGACCTTCGCCGCCGACGCCCGGCCCATCCTCGTGGCCCGGTGTCTGTCATGTCATCGCCCGGAGGGCATGGCTGGCAGGTCGAAGTGGGTGCTGCGTGGCGATGGCACGGACTACGAGACCACGCTGCGGTTCGTGAAGCTGGATGCCGCCGCGCAGAGTCCGCTGTTGAAGAAGGGGACCGGCGCGGTCCTGCATGGTGGCAAGAAGTCGCTCGCGGCCGAGTCGCCCGAGTACGCCACGTTGCTGAAGTGGGTCGAATCCGGGGCGCTCCCAGGACAGGCCCCTGCCGGGACCGCGCCGCCCCCCTTGTCGGCGGCGGCAACGACTTTGGGGGCTCCGACTTCCGCGCGCGTGGGGGACGTGGCTTCAGCGACACCTTCGACGGTGGCAACGCCTCCGGGGGGCGCGCGCCTGGGGGAGGTGCCCTCGGCGCCACCCGCGACGGCGGCAATGCCTCCGGGGGCTCCTGCTTCCGCGCGCGTGGGAGAGTTGCCCGTCGCGCCGTCCTCGACGGGGGCAACACCTTCGGAGTCCATGGCCTCCTCGCGCGTGGGGGTGGAGTCCGCGGTGCCCTCCTCGACGGTGGCAGCACCTCCGGGGGCTCCTGCTTCCGCGCGCGTGGGGGACGCGCCGACGCCTCCTTCGTCCACGCCGCTCGCGCCAGGGACGCAGCCCGTGCCGGCGTCTGCCTCCAGCTCGGACTCGCTGCGCTTCGCTCCCCGCATCCACGAGCAGCTCCTGGCGGGCTGCGCGAGCTGTCACGCGGCGGATGGGTTCGCCGGGTCCACCCGCTATGTCGCCCACGCGGAGCCCGAGCCCCACCTGCGCACGGTGCGGGCGCTGGTGACGCCCGGCTCGGCCGACACGAGCCTCCTGTATCAACGCGCGCGAGGTGACTCGCATCAGGGCGGCGCGGTGTGGGAGCCCGGGAGCGCGGAGCTCGCGCTCCTGGCCCGGTGGATTGATGAGGGCGCGCGCGGTGCAGAGGCTCCTCCCCTGGCCACCGCCGCGCCCGCTGCTCCATCCTCGGCGCCACCTCCCTCCGTGGCCACCGCCGCGCCCGCTGCTCCGTCCTCGACGCCTCCCACCGCATCGTCGGGTGGGCCACCGCCGGGCGTCCAGCTCGGGACCTTCCCCGTGCTCGGCTCGCTCACGCTCAACGGGCGCTTCGACCTCAACTACGAGCGCCTCGGCTACAACGACCAGCCCTTCCAGAAGGGCGCCTCGAACGCGCTGCGCAGCTACCACCACTTCCTCTTCCTGACGCGCCAGTCCACCGAGGACCCGGTGACGCTGACGCTGGAGACGTTGTCGCTCCAGTTCTGGGAGGTGGGCTACCGCGTCAGCGGCGAGGACTGGCCGGTGCGGCTCTCCGCCAGGGTGGGCAAGGTGCTGGTGCCCTTCGGCGCGGAGCCGCTGTTCCACCACAGCTACGGCGGCCTCGCGGGCTTCGACCAGAAGGTGCTCCCACCCGTCTACGCGCGTGAGGGGCTCACGGCGAACGTGCAGCGCCGGGAGGGGCCGTTCCTGCTCTCCGCGGATGTCTACGTCATCGCCGGCTACCAGCTCCGGCGGGCCGATGCCGTGCTCAACCTCCAGTCGGACTTCGCGCCACTGGAAGAGACGCGGTTGGGCGTGGGGACGCGGCTGGGCGGCTCCTGGGGCCCGCTGAGCCTCTGGTACTCGGCCTACTACAATCCGCTGGGATACGGCCGGAGGCTGTTCCTCCAGGCGTTGGATGTCGCGTCGTGGCGCCCTCGCGGGGTGCCGGTGCTGGAGCGCTTCTCACTGGGCGCGGGTCTGCTGCGCGCGGACGTCTCCGGAGGCGAGGCCGAGGGGTACGGCGGTCCCGGCGCGGACTACTACCACTTCGCCAGCTACCTCCAGCTCCGCTTCCATCCCACCGATTGGCTCTACCTCCAGTATCGGCAGGGCCTGCGCACCTTCGGCAACCAGCGCGGGCGGATTCTCGACACCACCGCGCTCACCCGCGAGGACGCCTCCGCGCACAACGTGGGCGCGGTCGCCCGCTGGAAGGGCTTGAGCGTGGGCCTCTTCCAGTTCTGGAACCTGGAGAAGGTGGACGAGGTGCCGGACGACTTCACGCGACTGGTGGTGGCGTATGAGTTCTAGGCTCGGACTCCTGCTCGCGCTCCTGCTCGTCCCGGGCTGCGCGGACTTCCACCGCGGCGACGCGAGCCCCGACGCGGGCACGCCCTCCGGTGGTGACGGCGGCGGTGGCGGCGACGGAGGAGGGGACGCGCCCTCGTTCGCCACGGACGTGCATCCCCTGTTGCTATCGGGTTGTCAGTCCTGCCATCGCGCTGGAGGCGCCGCGGGCAACACGGGCTTCGTGTTGACGGGCGACGCGGATGCGGACTTCCAGGTGTCGAACGCGCTGACGGACACCGCGGCGCCCGCTGGCAGCCGCCTGTTGCGCAAGGCCGCCGGGGCGGGACACGGCGGCGGAGCCATCTACGCCGACGGCACCCCCGAGTACCAGACGCTCCTGGCGTGGATCGCCGGAGGCGCGCTGCCATGACCCACACATCTCCCAGGAGGGACCCGATGAGACGAACGACGTTGCTCCTGGTCGCCGCGCTGTCCTGTCTCCTCGTGGCATGCGCGAAGCTGGAGAACGCCAACCCGGGCATCACCACCCGCGGGGCGCACTCCGTCCTGTTGGGGCAGACGCTCCAGCTCGGCGCCGCCACGCGCGAGGCCACGGATGACGGCTACACGTGGGAGAGCGAGGACCCGGCCATCGCCACGGTGGACGACACGGGATTGGTGACGGGCGTCAGCGTGGGTGAGACGGCGGTGAAGGTCGTCGGGAAGCGCTCGCGGTTGGAGGGGCGTCACGCGGTGGTGGTCGTCGGGCCCTCGGCGGGGGACGCCGGCGTGGACCCGTCGCAGGTGCCCTATTACGTGGCCTGGGCGGGCTCGCCGCACGCGGACACCACGGCGGAGGCCTTCTCGCACTGGAACGAGGAGGGGATGGTGCCCGCGACGTGCGCGCGTTGCCACAGCTCGGAGGGCTACATCGACTTCCTGGGCGGGGACGGCTCCGCTCCGGGCCGCGTCGACGCGCCGGGCAGGACGGAGTCCGTGGTGCGGTGCGAGACGTGCCATGACGCCGCGGCTTCGCGGCTGACGGCCGTCACGTTCCCTTCGGGCAAGGAGGTCACCGGGCTGGGCGCGGAGGCGCGGTGCATGGTGTGTCACCAGGGGCGCGCCGCGGGGAAGGACATCGACGCGCAGGTCGCCGACGCGGGGGTGGGGGAGGACACGGCCTCGGCGGCGCTGGGCTTCACCAACATCCATTACTACCCGGCGGCCGCCACACTCTTCGCCGCCCAGGCGGCCGGTGGCTACCAGTACGCCGGGCAGGTCTACGACACGCGCTTCCGCCATGTGCCGGACTTCGACAAGTGCAACGAGTGCCATGACCCGCACAGCACCCGCGTCCGCTGGGACGCCTGCGCGACGTGCCATCCGGGCGTCACCGATGTCACCCAGGCGTGGAACATCCGGCAGATTGCCTCGCGCAACCAGGACTACGACGGCGACAACAACCGCACCGAGGGCATCTACTTCGAGATTCAAGGGCTGCGCGACAGGCTGCTCGCCACGCTCCAGCGTTATGGCGCCGAGCGGGCCCAGCCCCTCTGCTACGGCAACGCCCATCCCTACTGGTTCCGGGATGGAGATGGCGATGGGACATGCTCCACGGCCGAGGTCGTGAGCACCAACGCCTACAAGAGCTGGACGCCACGGCTGCAGAAGGCGGCCTTCAATTATCAGCTCGCCCGCGTGGACCCGGGCGCGTTCGCCCACAACGCGAAGTACATCATCCAGCTCCTGCACGACTCGATTCAGTCGCTCAACGGCGCGCTGACGACCCCCTTCGATACGTCGCTGCTGGTGCGCAACGACCCCGGCCACTTCAATGGAGCGAGCAAGGCGGCGCGCAACTGGGACGCGAGCGAGACGGTGCAGGCGAGCTGCTCGCGCTGCCACAGCGGCGCACAGGGCTACCGGTTCTTCGTGCAGTACGGCGTGGGGCAGGCGGTGCCGGAGACGGCCAACGGACTGGAGTGCGCCACGTGCCACGAGAGCTTCGCGCCGGACTACGACGTGTTCGTCCCCACGCGCACGTGGCTGCCGGATGGCACGACGGTGAACCTGCCGGGCCAGGACAACCTCTGCGCGAACTGCCACATCGGGCGCGCGTCGAAGGCCACGCTCGACAATGCCCTGGCGGCGGGAGGCACGCCCCGCTTCCAGAACGTCCATTACATGCCCGCCGCCGGGACGCGTGAGGGCACGCTGGCGAAGACAGGGTACGAGTACCCGGGCAAGACGTACGCCGGGCGGCTGTCGCACCTGGGCGGCGTGCAGTGCACCAGCTGCCATGTCCCCGGCGTGAGCAACCACACCTTCCGCATCGCGGATGTGTGGAGCACGCGGTGCGAGACGTGCCATGCGGACCAGGAGTCGGCGGAGCAGATTCGCAACGTCCACCTCCAGGACTACGACGGGGACGGCAACGCCACGGAGCTGCTCCGGGCGGAGGTGGATGGCATGGCCGCGCGCCTGCTGGCCGCCATGCGCACGGTGACGAGCAACGGCCTCTGCTACAACGGCGACGTCAATCCGTACTTCTTCAAGGACACGGACAAGGACGGCACGTGCAGCGCGACGGAGGCCGTCTCGTCCAACGCATTCGCGCCCTTCACCCCCGCGCTCGTGAAGGCCACGCACAACTACCAGCTGAGTCGCAAGGACAAGGGCGCGTGGGCCCACAACTTCAACTACGTGGGCCAGCTGCTCTTCGACAGCGTGGAGGACCTGACGGGGGCTGTGCCCGTGAACATGGTGCGCCCGTAGCCTGGGTCGCGCGGTGACGGGCTGCCAGTTCCGGGGCCAGGAACTCCTGAAGCGCCGCTCAACGCGCCGTGAGGGGGACGGCGCGCAGGTTCTTCTCCGCGCCTCCGAGAATCATGGACGCGCCGTCGGGCGAGAACGCGATGGCTCGGTGCGAGCGGTTTCCCGCCTTGAAGGCGCACCAGCGCCCATCGGTTCCGATTTCGATGACCAGGCCGTTGTTGGTGCCGATGACACCCAGGCCGTCCTCGCGGAAGTGGACGGCGTCCCCGCGGGTGCTCGGCCCCAGGGTCATTCCGCGCGTGAGCTTCGCCAGGGAGTGGCGTGAGAGCTCGTCACCGCTCTGCGCATCGAGCACGAGCGTGTCGTGGTCCACGCCGCTGCCCACCGTCACCAGCCGGTTCGTCGAGGAATCGAGCGCCATCGCGTAGACGGTGCCTTCCGTGACGAGCCGCGACGGCGGGCGCTGCCAGAGCAGCTGCCCGTCGGAGACCCTCACCGCGGACACGCGGGAGAAGGACGTGGCAGTGAAGAGGATGTCCTTGTCGGGCGACAGTACGGCGCAGGTCTCCTCATCGAGCAGGAGGGAAGGAAGCAACGGTCGACAGTCGAGGGAGGCCAGGGAGACAAGGACCATCGACGGCTCCGGAGTCACCAGGGCCGGCAGCGCGGCCGCGAGCGCCGGGTCCACGCGTCGTGTCTCCGCCCGGGTCACTCCCCCCTCCGTGACGGCGGTCCTCCAGTTCGGCGACTGGGCGATGAAGTGCGCGTCGTCCATCCAGACGAAGGGCCGCATGACGGGCAGGGTGTGCACGACCTGGAAGGTGTGCAGGTCGATGACCTCGCAGCACGCCGCCTGTCCCGAGAACAACGCGCCACCCGTGAGCAGCCAGCGCCCACCCGGCGAGAGCGCGCCGGGGCCGCGCAGGCCCGTCAGCTCGGCCTCGACGTCGAAGCGGGGGCCGCTCCGGCGCACCAGCCGCCCCAACTGGCTGGCGAGGTTGGGCGCCTCGATGACCAGCAGGGAGCCACGCGGCTCGTAGGCGAGGAACTCGACGTAGGGGACCGTGTCCTTCGCGATGGACGTGGACGCCGCGCGAGGCGGCGCCGGTGCGCGCTGGGGGTGCAGCTCCACGCTGTCGATCATCCGCATGCGCGGACCCTATACCACGACGGGTCCGCGCCCCTTCCCGTGGGGCCCCGCGCCCTGGCTCACGCGGGGAAGAGCTCGACGGGCAGCGTCGCCGGCCCGCGAACGACGAGGGAGGTCGTCCAGTCGATGCGCTCCGTGCGCAGCTCCATCCGGCTCACGTGGGGGATGAGCTCCTCCAGGGCGATGCTGGCCTCCATCCGTGCCAGCATCACCCCCAGGCAGTAGTGGATGCCGTGGCCGAAGGTGAGGTGCTGCGCGCTCTCCCGCCCCAGGATGAACCGGTCACCGTCGGGGAAGACCTTCTCGTCACGGCCCGCCGAGGCGAGCGACACCAGCACGACGCTCCCCTTGGGCAGCGCGGTGTCGGCCACGGTCACGTCTTGCAGGCACGTGCGCAGCAGCGCCACGACGGAGGGCTCGTAGCGCAAGGTCTCCTCGACGAAGCGGGGGATGAGGGTCGGCGTCTCCCGCAGGCGGGAGAGCAGCTCCGGGTGCTGGCAGAGCATCCGGGCGCTCTGACCGATGAGATAGGTCGTCGTCTCCACCCCGCCGGTGAACAGCACGAAGAAGAAGCTCATCAGCTCCTGTGGGGTCAGGGCCTGCCCGCCCGCGCGGGCCTGGAGCAAATCACTCATCAAGTCATCGCCCGGCCTCTTGCGCCGCGCGTCCAGGGCGTCCTGGACGTACCGCTCCATCTCGTCGAGCGTCCGTCGGCACTGCTCCATCTGCTTCGTGTCCTCCGGGTGGACACCGCCGATGAGGGCGAGGTCATGCGCCCAGCGCTCGAAGTGCTTCAGCAGCGCGGTGTCCAACCCGAGCAGCCAGCAGACGACGGTGGCGGGGACGGGCACGGCGAAAGCTTCCATGTAGTCCACCGTCCGCTGCTCCATCATCCGCGCGATGCGCTCCCGGGTGAGGGCGCGGATTCGCGGCTCCAGGCGCTTGATGGCCGAGGAGGTGAAGTCCCGCAGGATGAGGGTCCGCAGCCGTCCGTGTTGGGGCGGATCCAGGAAGGGAAGCGACTCCGCCAGGGGATTGGCGCGCCCGAGCCATTCCGGCTGGAACGCCAGGCGCATCCCCGTGGAGGAGAAGAGCTGCGGCGACTTGAGCACGTGTTGTGCTTCGTCGTAGCGGGTGACGGCCCACATGCCGCCCGGGTCCACCTGCACGATGGGCCCCTGGCGTCGGAGCTCCGCCAGGTGGGCGTGCAGATTCGCGATGACTTCGGGAGACAGGCAGTCGAGGCGGGTCCTCATGAGGCGACGTCCTCCAGGTTCGCTGAGCGTTTCCGCGGGCGGTGCGGCTGTCTGGATTGTCTTTGTGAAGGCCGCGCATGTCGCGGTTGAGCAGGAATTGAGCGGGACGTGAAGGGGGCTCGAAGTCCGCCACCGGACACCTCCCCTGTCTCCCCTGGCACCGGGACCTCCTCGGGAAGCGCGGCTCGATGCGGCCTTGGAGTGCCCCACGCGCAAGGATTGCGGGCTCGGAGTCACCGGCCCTATCAGTCCCAGTAGCGCAGGTCTCCGGACGGCCCCCGGTTCCGACCCGGGAGAGCCTCCCCGATTGACCCCCACCGCCACCGCTGATAGGACAAAGGAGGTGTGGGTCGATAATGAATATGAGATTCAAAATCGAAATCATCCTGGGAGCTCCGACCCGCACTCCCTGAACATGCCTACACCTCGTCGCTGGCGGGGCGCCCTCGCGCCGACCTCTTCGTTCTCCGCACTGGTGCTGCTGTCCCTGCTGTCGGGAGGGGAGGCGCGTGCGCAGGAGGCGAGTGAGCCTCCGGGGACCGCTGTCGCCGCTCCGGCCAGCCCGGCGCCGACCGAGGAGACCAGCGCGCCGTCCAGCGGCGTCGTCCCCCCAGTGCTCCTGTCCAAGCCGGAGGCCGTCTATCCGCCCCAGGCCCTGGCCGCGAAGGTCGAGGGCGCGGTGAAGCTCCTGCTGACGCTGGATGAGGAGGGCCGCGTCACGCGCGCGCAGGTCGTCGAGGGGCTTGGCCACGGGCTGGACGAGGCGGCCGTGGACGCGCTGGCGAAGGCGCGCTTCACGCCCGCGATGCAGGACGGCACCCCCGTCGCCTGCCAGTTCGAGTTCATCCACCACTTCGTCCTCGCCGCGCCCCCCGAGGCCGCTCCCCCCGTCACCGAGAGCTCCGTGCCCCCGGCGCCCGTGGCCCAGGCGCCCGCGGAGGCCCCTCCGGAGCCGGAGTTGCCCTCCTTCACGTCGATTGTCCGGGGCAAGGCCACCGAGGCGCGCGTGCTGGTGCGTGGCTCGGAGGCGGTGGACGTGGTGGAACTGGAGAAGGCCCATGAGCGCGCGGAGGACCTCGCGGAGGTGCTGACGCGCGCCTCGGCCGTGCAGGTCCAGCGGACGGGCGGCCTGGGCAGCCGCACGCAGCTGTCGCTGGGCGGCCTCACCGGCGACCAGGTGCGGGTCCTCCTCGACGGCGTGCCCATCGAGTACTCGCCGTATGTCTACGGGCTGGGGAGCGTCCCGGTCTCCCTCATCCGGCAGATGGAGGTCTTCAACGGCGTCGTCCCGGTGCGCCTGGCGACGGACGCGCTGGGCGGGGCCATCCACCTGCGCTCGGACCTGTCGGCCCCGGAGACGGGCGCGTCCCTGTCGCTCCAGGCGGGCTCCTTCGGCAGCTACCGTGGCACCGGTCGGGTGACGTGGCGGGCGAACGAGCATGTCTTCGTGCGCGCCGCGGGGTTCCATGACCGCGCGCAGAACGACTACCGCATCACCGTCGACGTTGCCGACCGCGTCACCGGGCGGGTGGGGCCGCGCGCGCTGAGCCGCAGCCATGACGCCTACCGGGGCTCCGGAGGGAGCCTGGAGCTGGGCGTCGAGTCGCTGCCGGGGCTCGACCGGCTGGTGCTCACCGGCTACCTGGGCCAGTACGACAAGGACGTCCCTCACGACCAGCTGATGCTCCGCCCCTATGGCGCCGTCACCTCCGGACAGGAGAGCTACGGCGTGGGGCTGCGCTACGAGGTGTCTGCCCACGAGCGGCTCAAGGTGCTGGCCATCGCGGGATACAACCAGCGCATCGGTGAGCTGTACGATGTCTCGAATTGTATCTACGATTGGTATGGCGTCTGCCATGACACGCAGGCGCGGGCGGGTGAGATTGGCTCGTCCCCACTGGAGAACACGCAGAAGCGCCAGTCGCTGTTCGGACGTGTGCGATTGCTCGGCACGCTGTTCGACGCGGAGGACCTGGAGCTGTCGCTCGGCGCCGACGACAGCGAGCGGACGGGTGAGAACGCCTACCTGACCCGCCTGGGGCAGGAGGACCCGCTGCGGATTCCGCTCGGGCTCACATCCGGCTTCGGAGGGCTGTCCCACCGGCAGTCCCTGTGGGAGGGCCGGCTGGAGAACACGCTGTTCGTGAAGGGCTACGTGCAGCGCCTCACCTCGGGGACCAACGCTCAGCTGTCGGAGACGCGGTGGGCGGGTGGTTACGGCGACACGCTGCGCTTCAGCGTGACGCGCTGGCTCCTGCTCAAGGCGTCCTACGAGCGCACCACGCGGATGCCCCGGGTGGAGGAGCTCTTCGGCGACGGCGGCCTGCTGGTGGAGAGCACGGCGCTGCTCCCCGAGTCCAGCCACAACGCCAACGTGGGCGTGGAGCTGCTCTCGTGGGTGACGCCCGTGGGCCGCTTCGGCGCCAACGCTTCCGCGGGTCTGCGCGACGTCGAGAACCTCATCCAGCTGTTCCCCGGCGACACCACGCAGGCCTACGAGAACGTGGACCACGCCCGCTCCGTCACCGCGCACGCGGGGCTGGACTGGGACTCCCCCGGTGACTGGGTGGGGCTCACCGGCGCCGTCACCTGGCTCGACTTCAAGAACCTGGCGCAGGAGGGGCAGTTCGCGCGCTTCAACGGCGACCGCATGCCCAACATCCCGTGGCTGCAGGCCACCGGCACCGCGCGGTTCCAGGTGAGCCGGCTGCTCTCCCGCGAGGACGCGCTCGGCCTGGAGTGGACCACCCGCGTCGTCGGCTCGTTCGACCGCTCCTGGGAGAGCGCGGGCAATGGCGGCACGAAGCAGTCGGTGCCGACGCAGGTGCTGCACTCCACCGCGCTCACCTACCGCGCCCGGTTCGAGCGGCGCGCGTACTCCTTCTCCTTCAACCTCCACAACCTCACCGACGCCGCCGCCTTCGACCTCGTCGGTGTCCAGCGGCCGGGGCGCGCCCTGTCCGCGCGCCTCACCGTCGACCTCTGAGCCGCCCTCCATGTCCCCATTCAGGATGTCATCGCCAAAGGAAGCCCGATGAAGCTGAAGTCCGCACTGCTCGCTCTCGCCGTGTTCGCCACCGCCTGCTCGGATTCGGATGACCCGACGCCGACCCCGGATGCCGGCAACCCGACGGACCCGGACGCGGGGACGCCGGACCCGCTCTACGCCCTCATCACCCAGGTGCCCATCGCCGGGGGCAACACCCAGAGCTACCTGGTGACGGTGGACGACATCCAGGAGGCGAAGACCGTCGGCATCGCCAATGCCCTCGAGCTGACCGCGGACGCGTACATCGTCGCGGGCTACCCGGGTGCCGGGAAGCTGTTCGTGAGCAGCTCGACCCAGCCGACGATGACGCCCTACACGCTCAACGCCTCCGGGGCGCTCGTGCCGGAGGCCGCGCTGTCCTTCACCGGCTACGGCGTCCGCGCGACCAACGGCTACCAGTCCCAGCACTACTTCGTCAGCGAGTCGAAGGCCTATTACTTCGACCACGTGAACTACAAGCTGGTCATCTGGAACCCGAAGGACCTGTCGCTCATCGGCTCCAAGGACCTGACGGCGCAGCTCAAGGACGGCGAGTTCACGTTCCGCTATTCGCAGAGCCTGGCCGTCACCGCGGGCAATGACGTCATCATCGCCGGTGGCTGGCACGCCGCCGACGTGAAGACGATTCCGGCCAAGACGGCGCTGGTCATCGTGGACACGCAGACGGACGAAGTCACGGTGAAGACCGACACGCGCTGCGGCTGGGCGCGCGACGGCGTCAAGCACACGGACGGGAAGATCTACTACGCCACCGAGTCGCTCGCCGCCGGCGCGCACTTCGTGTCGCCCACGACGGCGGCGAAGCCGTGCATGATTCGCTTCGACCCCGCGACGGGCGAGTTCGACAACTGGTTCACCACGCTCGACGCCTTCGTCTCTCCCGGCACGGACGGAGACATCGCGTCCATGCTGCTGCCCGGCGCGCCCGGCAAGGGCTACGTGCGGGTGATGGACAAGGCGGCCGCGCAGGTCGCGTTCGACGCCGCGGTGGCGGGTGGCCGGCCCTTCCACGGCAGCCATGCCTCGACGGGCGGCTGGTGGAGCCTGTGGGAGGTCACGCTCGGCGACGCTCCGACGGCGACGGCCGTGGTGCGCGACGACCTGGTGCCCACCAATGGCCGCACCATTCCCCAGAACCCGGGCGAGTTCCTGGTGCTGCCCGAGTTCGTCAACGACAACGCCCAGACGCGCTTCCGCATCATGAGCCCGCAGACGGGCCTGGGTGACGCGAAGACCGTCGTGGAGGGCCAGGTGCGCGGCCTGCTGCGCGTCCGCTAGTCCTCGCTGTCCTTCGAGCAAGGGCCTCCGCCGTGTCCCGGCGGGGGCCTCTGCTCCCGCTGTCCCTTGCTTCCCCGGGCGCCATGAATCCCTTCGTCCCCCTCGCGCTGCTGCTCTCCCTCGGGGGATGTCTCGGCCTGTACCTGTCCTCGCGCCACCAGCGCCTGCTGCGCGCCCCCTTGCCCGCGCGTCCGGCGCGCTGGGTGGGCTCGCTCCTGGTGCTCGCGGCGCTGCCGCTCCTGGCGCAGTCGCTCCAGCCCTGGGTGGCGCTCTACGTGCTCTTTGTCTGGACGACGCTGCTCCTCATGCTGCTCCCGTACGCGGCGCTGCTCGTCGGGCGAGGGGAGGCTCGGTGATGGCGGGCGGCGATGAGGAGGTCCTCCGGCCGGACTGGCTCTCCAAGACGCTCGCGGGCGTGCTGCTGGGGCTGGTGCTCGCGTTCGGCGTGAGCGGCCTGTTGTCCCTGGCCCTGGCGCCCATGGCGACGAGCCCCCGCAACCAGCTCGTCATGTGGAGCGTGGTGCCGGTGTGGATGGGCGTCGTCGGCGGCTGCTTCTTCTTCAGGACGGGGCCGCGCGCCTGGCTGTGGCTGGGCGGCGCGGCGGTGCTCACCTGGGGCACCTTCCTGCTCCTGCGCAACCCCTGACCCCCGCCGGCACTCCCATGCGCTCCGCCCTCATCAAGGTCTACAAGGTCGTCCACACCTGGGCCGGCATCGTCGCCGGACTGGGGCTCTTCATCTGCTTCTACGCGGGCGCCTTCACCGTCTTCAAGGACCCGCTGGCCCGCTGGGCCACTCCGCCCGCTGAACGCGCCTCCTCGAAGCCCCGGTCCTCCGCGGAGCTGCACGCCCTGGTGACGACCACCCTGGCCCAGCATCCCGAGGTGGCCGAGGAGTTCACCCTCACGCTCGAGGCGGCGCCGGCCCAGGCGCCCTCGCCGATGAGCTGGCACCGCAGCGAGGGCGACGAGGACCACGACACGCTCGCCGAGCGTCGGTTCCACGCCACGCTCCAGGCGAACGGCGCCGCCGTCGTCACCGAGGGACACCCCAGCAAGGTGGGCGAGTTCATCGACGTGCTGCACCGGGTGGTGGGCCTGCCGTTCGACACCGAGGTGGGCCGCGTGCTCACGGGCGTCATCTCGCTGCTCTACGCGCTCGCGCTCTTGTCGGGGCTGGTCATCGTCCTGCCGTCCCTGGTGAAGGACTTCTTCGCGCTGCGCGTGGGCAAGGGCCTCAAGCGGTGGTGGATGGACGCGCACAACGTGGTGGGCATCGCGAGCCTCCCGTTCCACCTCTTGATTGCCATCACCGCGGCGGTGTTCGGCCTCCACGACATCATCTACGACGTGCAGGACCAGCTCATCCACGGCGGGACGCTGCGCGCAGGCTTCAGGCCGGCGGCCGGTGACGTCCGGAGCGCTCCGGACCCCACCACGATGCTGCCTCCCGCGGAGCTGCTCGCCCGGGCGCGGGTCGCCGCTCCCGCGCTGGAGCCGCACTCGCTCCAGTACGTGAAGGTCGCCACGCCTCGCGCCCTGGTGCGCGTGTGGGGGCATGACCCGGCGGCGCTGTCTCCGCGCGCGCTCGGAGGGTTCGTGGCGCTGGACCCGTACAGCGGGAAGGTGCGGTCCACCGACTTCCTCCCGGGCCAGATGTCCGCTCCCGTCACGCTCATCAGCAGCTTCTTCGCGCTGCACTTCGGGACCTTCGGCGGCCCGCCGGTGAAGTGGATCTACTTCCTGCTCGCGCTCAGCGGCGCGTGGCTGTTCTACAGCGGCAACGTGCTGTGGGTGGAGACGCGCCGCAAGAAGGCGCGCGCCGCCGGAGAGCTGCCCGTCCAGCGGCGGGACGTGCGCTGGATGGCGGCCCTCACCGTCGGCATCTGTCTGGGCTGCGTGAGCGGGATTTCCTTCACCCTGGTGCTGGCGAAGTGGCTCGGCGCCCACGTGGCGGACGTGCGGGTCTTCCACCAATACGGCTACTACGCGGTCTTCTTCGCCTCCATCGGCTATGCGCTGGCGCGAGGCGCGGCGCGCGCGTCCATCGACCTCTTGTGGGGCGCGGCGCTCTGCACGCTGGCCATTCCGCTCACCACGGTGGTGGGGTGGCTCGTGCCGGGGCTCGGCCCCTGGGCGACGCTGGACGGGCTGGGCGTGGACCTCACCGCGCTCCTGGGGGCCTTCTGTTTCGCATGGATGGCGCGGGCGACGTCCCGACGCGCGCATACCGGTCCCCAGGACAGTGTCTGGTCCCTGGGCGCTCCGGCCGCGAGCCCCGGCCAGGAGCCGTCTGTTCCCAAGGAGTGGGCCACCTGATGCGAATCCCCTTGTTCCTCGCGGCGGGGCTGTTGACCGCCAGCTGTTCCTCGGGGCCCACGCCCCGCGCCGATTCGGTGGTCCAGGTGGACTGGGCGCCGGTGACGCTGCCAGGCACGTTCCAGTTCGACCTGGCGTCGACGCAAACGGGGCGGACCCACCGGATGTTCGTGGCCATCCCGGAGGGCCCCGCGCCCGCGGCGGGCCACCCCGTCATCTACCTGCTGGATGGGGGCTCGCACTTCCCCACGCTGGAGCGCCTGTCGCGTGCGCTCCCCAGGCTCGCCAAGGGCTTCGGGGTGCCGGCCGCGCCGCCCATCATCGTCGGCCTGGGCTATCCGGGCGACACGGCTTCGGGGGACCAGGCGCGTGGTGAGGACTACACGCCGCCGGCCCCGGACCTGTCGAACACGGGGGACCGGTTCTCGAAGAAGCAGGGCGGGGCGGACCGCTTCCTGGACTTCGTGAAGAAGGAGCTGGAGCCCGCGCTCGCGGCGCGGCTGCCGCTGGACACGTCGCGCACGGCGCTGATGGGCCACTCCTATGGTGGGCTCCTGGTGGTGCACGCGCTCTTCACGCGGCCCACGTCGTTCCAGACGTTCATCGCCGGCAGTCCGTCGCTCTGGTGGAACCACCGCCACGTGCTCACCGGGAAGCCGTCCTTCCTGGCGCACCACGCGGCGACGCCGGTGAGGGCGCGTGTGCTGTTCACGGTGGGGGGACTGGAGCAGACGCCGCGCAAGAGCCAGGGTGAGCGCGGCATGCTCGCCGTCGAGCGGCGGATGGTCGACAACACCCGCGAGCTGTCCGGCGAGCTGTCCGCCCTGGGCGGCGGGCTGGAGGTGCGGTTCCTGGAGTTCCCGGGCGAGGACCACTACGGCGCCTGGATGCCCATGCTGAGCCGCGGGCTGCTGTTCTTCTCCGCGCCCCCGCTGTTGCCGGGCGCCGAGTGACGCCCAGCGGCGTGTAGTCGTGCCGTTCACGGTGGCCGCCCTCGAGGCGTGAACAAGGTCGGCCACCTTGGCGAAGAAGGACCTGGAGACCCGCGCCCTGGCGCCGTGGTCCGGTCCGTCGCGCCGGGAAATGGGACGTAAATCCGCCCCGTCGGTCATGGGGGCGAAGGGCGTGCTTCCCACGTCCCGATGCCCCGCATGGGGACACCCGCGCCCTTCGTCAGTGGTGAGTCGCCGTGTGCCCGGAGCCATGTGTCGGCCGGGCATGGCTGCATTGCAATCATGAAGGTTCAGTGAGGTCTCGTGATGAAGACATTGGGAATGGCGGTGGCCGGGCTGTTGCTGTCGGGGCCGGTCGCTCAGGCGGAAGAGGGTGGGGCGTCGCGCGAGGTGACTCGCGTGCGGGCGATGCGCGCGGCGGTGGAGCCCATGCTCGCCAAGGAGTTCGGCGCGAAGGCGTTCGTCGCCACGCTGCACGGCCGCGGCGCGCAGACGGTGCTGGGCGTCATCGAGGAGGCGCCCCCGCCAGGGACGGACCTGCAGCCGAGGCTGGCGGTGCTGCGCTACGACGAGGCCCGGGGCACCGTGCTCGTGGTGGACCGCGCCTTCAAGTACGCGGAGGCCAGCGCGCTGGGCGACAAGACGCTGCTGCTCACCCCCGAGGGAGACTTGCGGCTGCGCGAGGAGTCGGGCCGGGAGCGCCTGCTGGCGCAGCGCGTGCTCGGAGACCTGGCGCCGTCCGTGATGGGCGATGGCGTGGTGGCCACCCTGTCGCGCACCGGCGCCGAGTCCCATGAGACGGCGGTGGGCTTCGTGGGCGTGGATGGCCGCGTCACCGTGGTGGCGGACGGGCCGGGTCTGGATGCGATGGGCACGATGTCCCCGGACGGGCGCACGGTGGTGTTCGTGTCGGGACGCACCACCATGGCGTCGTGGTTCCGCACCACGCTGGACGGCGCGGAGCCGGTGCAGCTCACCAACGTCGGCCTGAAGGCCGGCGCGCTGCGCGACGGCGTGCCCGCGAACTTCGTGCCGCCACCCATCAACACCGGGGCCATGGAGTGGTTGTCCGAGGACCGGCTGCGCTACGCGGCCGGCGGCGGCGAGCAGTGGACGCTGGATGTGCGCACCGGTGTGGCGGTGCGGGAAGGAGGTGCCCGGTGAAGACGACGCTCTCGATGAAGCTGCAGGCCCTGCTGGTGGGGGCCTTGCTGGTGGCGCCCGCGTCCGCGCTGGCGGGCACGATGTTCCGCTTCCCCATGTCCATGAACCCCGGCCAGTGCGCCAGCGGCGGCTGCTATGTCGGCGCGTACAAGGACCTGGGGGGCGTGAAGGACTGGACGTGCCAGGGCTGGACCTACTACGGCCACCTGGGCACGGACTTCTCCCTGTCCGGCGGCCTCGCGGCGATGGACGCGGGCGTCTGGGTCATCTCCGCCGCCTCCGGCGTCCTGGAGAGCGCCGTCGACGGGTTCTACGACCGGTGCCTGGCCTGGAACAAGGACGACCCCAACGCCAACTGCGGCATCCGCGCGGCCAACTACATGATTCTCCGGCACTCGGACAACCGCCGCAGCAAGTACTTCCACCTGAAGAAGTTCAGCTTCCAGTACAGCGTGGGCGCGAACATCCCCTGCGGCAACTGGATTGCGAAGGCGGGCTCGTCGGGCGCGTCCACGGGGCCTCACCTGCACTTCGAGTTCTCCGACCCGACGTGGGGAACGGATGACCCGTACGCGGCCACGCCGGGCTGCGGCGGCACCATCTCCCTGTGGACGTCCCAGGGCTCCTACCAGGGCCTGCCGGGCATCACCTGTCAGTAGCCCACGCCCCGCCAAGAGGAACGGCTCATGCGAACGCTCTGGAATCGGACGGCCGCCATCGCGATGGTGGCCGCGCTCGGAGGGCTCACCTCGCCCGACGCCCGGGCCTGCACCCGGGATGACTGCGGCTCGGGGGGATTGAACGCCTGCTACAACCTGTCGGGCTGGAAGTGGTGTGGAATCACCTACAGCGGCTCCCAGCACTGGACGTCGGTCAACGTCTACAACCACTCGTCCATCAGCCAGGTGCCGCAGGCCTGGACGAACCTCAACAACCCGCCCGCGGCGCCGGGGAACACGCTGTACCTCAACACGGACGGCTCCAACCACTCCAACCACGACATCGACTACTGGGACGCCAACACCTCCGACACGTGGTGGGGTTACACGACGTACCCGGGCGGCATCGGCGCCAACAACTGCATCAACCGGGGCGGCGCGATGATTCAATTCAACCTGAGCCGCGTCACGGCGGACGCCACCTGGCGGTTGTGGCTGGCCGAGCACGAGACGGGGCACGCGGTGGGAATGAAGCATGTCTGTGGTTGCACCCAGGGCCGGGTGATGAACCCCTGCACCGAGTGCTCCAACCCCGCCACGCTCAGCGGCTGCGACGCGCAGGGCCTCAACGCGCTGTATCCCTGACGGGCCGCCAGGAAAGGAGAACGCCATGCATGAATTCAAGAAGGCACGCGGGCTGTTGCTGCTCCCGTGCGTCTGGGGCGCGATGATGGGCTGCGCCCGCGAGGCGCCGTCCGCCGAGGTCGCGCAACCGGTGTCCCAGCCGCTCGAGTCCGTGGAGCACAGCCACCCGATGACGGTGCATTGGGTGACGCACGACAGCTTCAAGGAGATGGTGGGCGAGTCGGGCGTCATCGTCCAGGCCCGGGTGGTGTCGTCGCGTCCGGCGGTTCAGCGCGTCTACGGCTGGAACGAGAAGGCCCAGCGGTACTTCACGCCGGAGGAGGCGGGGGACCGCTACGCGGAGACGCCGCTGACGGTCTCAACGCTGGTGGTGTCGGACGTCGCCCGCGCGAAAGAGGGGCTGGTCGCGCTGGGGGGCGCGAAGCTCGGGCCCGACAGCAAGCTGGAGATCGTCGAGCTGGGGGGACTGGCGCCGGACGGCCACCGGATGGAGCCGGATGACAAGCCCGTGCTGCGGCTGGCGGAGGAGGCCATCTTCTTCCTCATCCCCGCGGCGAAGCACCCGGGCGCGTACCACGTGCTCGGGGGCTGGCAGGGGCGGCTCCGGGTGACGGCGTCGGGTGAAATCCAGGCGCTCGGCTCCGAGGTCCACCCGGGGCTCGCCGACTTCAGCGTGCATGACGGCCGCACGGCCAAGGCGCTGATGGACGAGCTGCGCGGCACGCCCCGCTGACGGCGTCACTGCACGGCTCCGAGCGACTCGCGGAGCCGTGCGATGTCCCGGGACGGCGGCGCGCCGAACATCCGGCTGTACTCGCGGCTGAACTGGGACGGGCTCTCGTAGCCCACGGAGTGCCCGGCCATCGCCGCGTCCATGGCCTCGGCGAGCATCCGGCGACGGGCCTCCTGCAGGCGCAGCTGCTTCTGGTACTGCAGGGGGCTCATCGCCGTCACGGACTTGAAGTGGTGGTGGAGCGCGGACGGGCTCATGTGGACGGTGCGCGCCAGGTCTTCGATTCGCAGGGGCGCCGTGTAGTGCGCCTTGAGCCAGTGGATGGCGCGGGCGATGGCGTCCAGGCGGCTGTCCGCCATGGCGATGCGCCGCAGCCTCGCGGTGTTCTCCCCGGACAGCAGGCGGTAGAGAATCTCCCGGGTGATGAGCGGCGCGAGCACGGGGATGTCGCGCGGGGTGTCCAGGAGCCGCACGAGCCGCGACGTCGCGTCCAGGAGCGGTGCCGCCACCGGGCCCAGCGCGAGCCCCCGGGCCACGCCGCGGTCCTCGGGCGCCTCCAGCGCCGCCTCCATCATCAGGCTGCTGAGCTGGCCGGGCTCCAGGTCCAGCCGGAAGCAGAGGTAGGGCCTGGCGGGCGTCGCCTCGATGACCTGGCCGGTGACGTGGAGGTCCATGGAGGCGACCAGGCACTGGTCCGTCCCGTAGACATAGACGTCGTCACCGAGCAGCACCTGCTTGCGGCCCTGCGCGACGATGCACAGCGCGGCGGCCTGCAGCGCGTGCAGCTCCGGGGTGGGCTCGGCGGCGCGGATGAGCGAGAGCCGGGGGATGGCGGTGGCGTGGATGCCGTCCGCGGGCGTGTGGCGCGCCAGGAGCGTCGCCAGCTCGTCCAGGCTGGGATTCGGGGCGGACGCCGAGGGTGGGGCGCGCTTCATGAGGGGGAGTCAAACGTCCCGTGCAGGATTAGGCAAGAGCCGGCGAGCATCCGGATAACGCCCCCAGGCCCTCGGTTGAGAAGGTGTGCATGTCCCCGGCGCCCTCCTGGCACCGGGCAATCCATCGAGGGACGTGCACATGACGACGAACATCCAGGGCAAGGTGGTGGCCATCACCGGAGCGAGCAGTGGAATCGGCGAGGCGGCGGCCCGCCTGCTTGCCCAGCAGGGCGCGAAGGTGGTGCTGGGCGCGCGCCGGCAGGAGCGGCTGGAGGTGCTGGCGAAGGAGCTGACGGCGGCGGGAGGCGAGGCGCGGGTGCGCGCGGTGGACGTGACGAAGCGCGAGGACGTGGAGGGCTTCGTGCGCTTCACGGTGGAGACGTTCGGGCGGCTGGACGTGCTCATCAACAACGCGGGGGTGATGCCGCTGTCGCTGCTGGAGAAGCTGAAGGTGGACGAGTGGGACCGGATGATCGACGTGAACATCCGGGGCGTGCTGCATGGCATCGCCGCGGCGCTGCCGGTGATGAAGCGGCAGAAGACCGGGCAGGTCATCAACCTGTCGTCCATCGGCGGGCACGCGGTGAGTCCGACGGCGGCGGTGTACTGCGCCACGAAGTTCGCGGTGCTGGCCATCTCCGAGGGGCTGCGCCAGGAGGTGGGCGGGGACATCCGCGTGACGGTCATCTCCCCGGGCGTCACCACGTCGGAGCTGGCGGAGAGCATCAGCGACTCGAACGCGTGCGACGTGATGCGCGAGTTCCGCAAGGTGGCGATTCCCGCCGAAGCCGTCGCCCGCTCCATCGCCTACGCCATCAGCCAGCCGGCCGACGTGGACGTGAGCGAAATCATCATCCGCCCGACGGCGAGCCCGTACTGAGCGCCTCACGGGGTGCCTGGATACGGCGCTGGCGCAACCAGGGCTCGAAGCGCATGAGCGACAGGCCGAGGTCGCTCGCGAGCTCGGGGCGGGCCAGCGCGGGGGCGACGTTCATGTAGGTCAGCCCTCGCGCCACGCCGGGATGGAGGCCCGCCGCGACGGCCTCCTCGATGGTGCTGGACTGGACGGTGTATGGCTTTCCATCGACGCGGGAGAGGACCTCCGCCAGCTGCCGCGGCGTGAGCACGTCTCCCGCGAGCTGCAGCGTCACGCCGTGAAACCGCGGAGGGTTCAGCAGGGCCGCCGCGGACGCGTTGCCCACGTCCTCCGGGGCAATCAAGGGGACGGGCCGGTCCGCCTCGAGCACCGTCACCCACCGGTGTCCGTCGACGAAGGCGGACGTGTCCAGCATGGCGTGGTCCATGAAGGTGGCGGGCAGGATGAGCGTCCAGTGCTTGAAGCCGGCGCTCCGGACGCGCTCGCAGGTGGCGAGCTTGTTCTCCCAGTACACCTCGTGCTCCTTCCAGCGGCCCTCCGCCCAACCCGCGACGTTCCGGTGGTCCCCGACGCCGGACGTCGCGGTGTGCACGTACGTCTCCACGCCGGCGGCCAGCGCGGCCTCGATGAGGTTCTTTCCCTGCTGGACCTCCTTGCTGAAGTCGATGCCCGTCGCGGAGACGATGGGGGACTGCATGGAGAAGACCCCCTGTACCCCCGCGCAGGCGGCGCGCAGTGACGCGAGGTCGTCCAGGTCTCCCACCGCGAGCTCGGCCCCCGCCGCCGCGAGCGCCTTGGCGTTGGGTGCCTCCGGGTTGCGGACCAATACACGCACCGAGGTGCTGCCTTCGGCCAGCAAGGCCCGGGCCGTGGCTCCGCCCTGTCGCCCCGTGGCGGCGGTGACGAGGACGGTCGGGTGGCGACGCATCGGCAGCTCCTCTCGTAAGTGGGGGACCCCACCACTTGTGGCTGTTGAGTACGGAGGGGCCCCCGTTTGTCAAGAGAGCGGGATTCCTCACAGACCCCGACTGGGAATGCTCGTCCGGAAATGGGGCGGGAAATGGGATGAAAAGCGCCCGCGCCCGTCCTGGAGGGAGAAGGGCCCCCGCCCTTCACGCAGCAACCTCTCACCAAACAATTCAGTCAGACGAAGGCGGATATTTCCATGAGCGCGGCTCGGATGGCAGGCGTGTGTCTTGTGTTGGGTTTCCTCTCGGCGTGTGGCCCTCTTCCGGAGGATGGAGATGGCATGACGGACGTCGAGCTGGGCGCAGGGGAGCAGGGGCTCTGCTCCCCACCAACGAACTACCCGTGGACGGCGCCTGTCTACGCGGAGGTGCGCCGCGCCACGGAGACGGCGAGGAACCAGATCTGCAAGCCTTACGTCTGGGGCGCCTCCGGCCCTGGTTCGTTCGACTGCTCCGGACTGGTCTACTACGCCTACCGTCAGGCTGGGTTCAACGTCTCCAGGACGACGGCGCAGGGGCTCTTCGATGCCCAGATGTACAGCAGCGGCGGCCCCTGGGGCAGCATCGTGGGGTACTGGGAGCGGCGGCCCGGTGACCTGCTCTACTTCAGCACCGGCTGCAACACGACGACGATCACCCACGTCGCCATCTACCTGGGCGTCAATCGTGACAATGGCAAGGAAGAGGTGGTCCACGCCCTCAACCCCAGCTCGGGGGTCGTCCTCTCCCAGCTGGGCAGCTTCGGGCTCTGCCTCAACACGACGTATGTCGGTCGCGTGAAGTACTGACGCGGCGAAAGCGGGGGACCCCACCGCTTGTGCTCGTGCTGAGCACGGTGGGGCCCCCGTGGGTCTCGCGCCCTTCGTCTAATGTCCCCGCTCCCTGCGCCACGCCGCGGGCGTGGTGCCGTGCACGCGACGGAAGGCCTTGCCGAAGTGCACCCCGTCAGCGAAGCCGGTGGCCTCGGCGATGCGCTCCAGCGAGGCGGAGGTCGCCATCATCATCTCCTGGGCGCGCGCGAGCCGCGCCTGGAGCTGCCATTGATAGGGCGCCACGCCCGTGGAGGCCTTGAAGGCGCGGCTGAGCGGTTCTCGTTCACATCCGCGCAGATGCCATTCCATTCACGCCGGATGACGACGGGGTTCACCACGTTCTCGGGCAGCGGGTTCAGTCGCTCGGCGCGAGTCTCCACGACAGGGTCCTCCTGAATCTCCCCTCTACGCGGGGAATCCAGGAGGACGATGTCCTCGGCGGGGGAGGAGGGCATCCCCCGGATGGGGGATGTCCTCGTGCTCGTCACAAGCCCTTGCCGGAGCGCCCCGCGAGCAGCTGCATCTCCCATGCGTATGCAACGGAGCTGCCGCCGCCGTGGTCACCGACGACGCTGGCGAGCGCGTCGACGCTCGCCTCGCGAGCCCAGTCGCGCTGCCACTCGGAGATGACCGCCATCCAGGTGATGGGCGTCACGCCCGCCAGCTGCATGCGCCGGATGGCCATGTCGTGGGCCTCGGCGCTGACGCCGCCCGAGGCATCGGTGACGACGTAGACCTCGAAGCCCTCACCGGCGGCCTGGATGGCGGGCATGGCCAGCCAGATTTCCGTCCACAGCGCGGCGATGATGAGCTTCTTTCGGTCCGTCTTCTTCACCGCGTCCACGACGCGCGAGTCCTCCCACGTGTTGATGAAGGTGCGGTCGATGGGCTTCTGCTCGGGGAAGACGTCCTGCAGCCCCTTCACCAGGTAGCCGCCGCGCTCCTCCAGGACGGTGGTGAGGATGGTGGGCACCTTGAAGGCCTTGGCGCCCTTGGCCAGGCCGATGACGTTGTTGAGCACCATCGTCGGCTCGTGGCTGTGCAGGCGAGTGGATGGCCAGCGCAACCGGGAGCGGATCGTCGCGGCGGCCTCGGCGCTGGTCTCGCGGGATGGCGCGCAGGTGTCACTCGAGGAGCTCGCGCGGCGGGCGGGGGTGGGCTCGGCGACGCTGCACCGGCACTTCCCGACGCGGCAGGCGCTGTTGGAGGTGGTGTTCCGGGATGGCGTCGCGCAGCTGTGCGCGATGGCGTCCGCTCAGCCGGGCGGGAATCCTGCCGCGGAGCTGGCGGCGTGGCTGGAGGAGGTGACGGTGTACACCGCGACGCACCGTGGGCTCGCCGCCGCGCTGCTCGCGGGTCCGGTGGGGCTGTCACCCTGGGAGCTGTGCTGCACGGACATGCTGCTCGAGGTGTTGAACGGCCTGGTGGCGCGGGCGTCCTCGGCGGGCGCGATTCACGCTGTCGCCACGGCGGAGGACCTGCTGCGGCTCGTGAACGCCATCGCGGTCGCCAACGAGCAGGATGCCCCCACCGCGCGCCGGGTGCTGCGCCTGGCGCTCCTGGGCATCCGGCCGTGAGCGAGGGCGCCGCTCGGACGGCGTGATTGTCCCACGGGCCGTGAGCGCTGAACGCTACACTGGGGGCCCATGTCGACCCGTGGTGCAATCGCTGTGTACACGTCGGGCTCGGGGATTCCCGAGCACGTCACCTCGCGACCCTGGCGCGGTGTCTATCATCACTGGGATGGCTACCCCACGGGCCTCGGGCAACACCTGATGGCGTGTGTCGAGCGCGCCCATGGCGACCTCCAGGCCGTGGTGGCGCGGCTCATCGATGACGCCCCCTGGGGTTGGTCCACCTGCCTGGGCGGGAAGGACGAGACGGAGGAGGAGCGCTATTCGGAGGAGAGCCCGGGCCTGCCGGTCGCGCCGGATGAGACCGGGAACGTGTCCTATGTCTATGTCTTCGACGTGGAGGCGCGTCGGCTCGATGCCTTCTCGACCTACGTCGGCGGGGACGGCAAGCGGTTCAGCTCCGTGCGCTTCTCACCCGAGGGCACGCCGGACCTCCCCGCGCTCGACCTGCTGCCGGAGGAGCTCGTCCGCGAGCCGCCCCTGCCCGGCGAGGAGCTCTCGGCGGAGGCACTCCAGGCGTACCTGGAGGGGCTGCCCAGGCTCGAGTCGGATAACAAGCTCCTCCATTGGTTCAGCACCGAGGAGCGCCCGGACCGCTCACTCGGCATCGTCTTCCGGGTGGTCGTCTTCGAGGAGGACGAGGTCCGCGAGGTGGTGGAGCGGGAATGGAGGCTCGTGCCTGCCTCCGCGCGACGCGAGCCGGCGCGGGTCCGGAACTTCATCGAGGCCCTCGTCGAGGTGGTCAGCGAGGATCCGACGTTGTTCGACGCGTTCTGGATCCACAGCCTGGACTCGCTGCGTCGTTCCCAGGCACGTCAGCGTGAGAGCTTCGTGCGAATCCTGAAGGCGCACCAGGCTCGCGACTCCGGCTCGCCATAGAGTCCTCGCGCGCTGGCTGGAACACGAGGAGGACTTGCAGGCGGCACGAGGGCCTGGGCTCGAGGCGGGGACTGTGTCTGGTGTGTCTGCTGGCTTCGGGGGCGATGGCCTCGCAAGCGCCCTCGAAGGGGGAGGAGGCCCAGGCGCAGCCGAGGCTCCAGCGGCTCAGCGCGCTGGGAGAGCTCTGGGGGCAGGTGCGCTATCGCCACCCGTGGATGCTGTCGCGTCGCATCGACTGGGACGCGGCCTTCCTGGCGGCGGTGCCGAAGGTGGAAGCCGCCACCCGCGATGAAGTGTGCGCCAAGGCCGTCCAGTCGATGCTCGGCGCGCTCGAGGACCCCGCCACCCGCGTGAAGAGCGCGCGTCCGGCCTCGGCGCCGGCCCCGCCGGCGCTCCGGCCCCTCCTGGGCAGGGCCTCCGTGGATGGGCCCCGGGCTAACGGAGGGCGGGCCGTGGCGTGGGCTCGTGGGAGAGCCGGGCCTCCAGCCGCGAGCGCCACTTCAGCGCGGGGCGCTCCACGCCGTGGTGCAGCGCGAGGGACGCGAGCAGCACCGCCGCCGCGCCGGCCAGCAACGTGAGCGGATGGAACGCGTCCAGGCCGTGGGGCTCCAGCGCGCCGCGCGCTTGGGCCTGCAGGGCCTTGTGCGTGAGGTAGATGGTGAAGCTCAGGAGCGCGAAGGTCTTCACCCCGGGGATGCGGGCGCACACGCGCGACGCGGTGGGGCTCGCCATGGCCACGAGCAGCGCCGCGTAGCCCAGCGACGTCAGGGGGAAGGCGAGCATCGTGTGGGCGAGGTAGCGGAAGTGCTCCTCGTTCAGCCACAACACGACGCCCAGGCACGCAAGGCCCGCTCCGGCCAGGGCGCCCGCGCGCGCCCCTCGGGTCCAGCGCTCCCAGGCCGCGGGGCGGAAGACGCGCAGCGCCGCGAGCATCGCGCCACACAAGAGGCCATCGAGTCGCGCGTAGGTCGGGTAGTACAGCAGCGTGTCGTAGCCGCGCCACGCGGTGTCCTCGGGCGCGAGCATCGAGAAGTGCCGCTGCCACAGCCATGCGCGCAGGAGCATGCCGCCCACCATCAGCCCCGCCGCGCCCACGAGCAGGTGCGCGGCCCGGACGCGTCCTCGCAGCGCGAGCACCGTGAGCGGGAGCACCAGGTAGAAGTGCTCCTCCACGCACAGCGACCACGCATGGGAGAAGCCGTTGCGGCGCAGTCCGAAGTTCTGCGTGAAGGTGAGGAAGCGCCACGCGGGCGTCTGCACCGGGCTCTCGCTCCACGCGGGGACGAAGAGGTACAGCGCCAGCACGATGAGGTAGGGCGGCAGGATGCGCAGCGAGCGCCGCAGGTAGAAGCGCTTCAGGGATGGCGCCTCGCCGCGCGACACCGGCTCCATCAGCTGCGAGCCGATGAGGAAGCCGCTCAGCACGAAGAACAGCTCCACGCCCGTCCAGCCGAAGTTGGCGAGCATCCGGTAGGACTCGTGTCCCTCGGGGCGTGGGTAGTGGAAGAGGACGACGATGAAGATGGCCAGGCACCGGAGCAGGTCCAGGCCAGCCAGGTGGCGCGGTTCGGTGGTGTTCAGCGGAGTCGACCTTCAGCGGCGGGGAGGCCTGATTCTAGGCACTTTCCTGTGGGTGTGTCGCCCACATTTCCCCATCGAGCCCTGAGGCAGGTCCGTTGATTCCGTCTGCCTGCCTCGGGACGGAATCAACGGGACTGACACGGCGTGAAGGCTAGTAGCAGAGCCACTTGTTGAAGGGCGTGCGCTGACACTCGCACTCGCCCAGGTTGCCGTCGGACCAGGTGCACGAGGTGAACGCTCCGGGGCGACAGAAGGTCCCGACGAGGGCCTCGCAGCTGCCGGCCAGCTCCGACGACGCCTGCTCGGTGGCCTCGGGCGCCATCGGCTCCCCCGTCTCCACGCCCCCACAGGCCGTCAGTCCGAACGCCACCGCGATTGCCAGGGTTGCTCGCATGACCATCTCCCGTTGATTCGCGCCGAATACGCGAAGTGCGGGGATAGCTTAGGCGAGCCCAGGCGGGTTGACGACGCCTAGGTCCCGTACATCGACTCGATGAGCGCCGAGTGTTTGCGGGTGACGGCGTGGCGCTTGACCTTGAGCGACGCGGTGAGCTCGCCTCCATCCACCGTGAACGGGCCCGGGGAGACACGGAACGTCTTGATGCGCTCGAAGGACGCCAGGCCCGCGTTGGTCTCTTCCACCAGGGCCTTCAGGATGTCGTTGATGCGCGGGTGCGCGGGGTCGGCGGGGATGCCCTCTCGCCGGGCCACCATGGCGAGTATCTCCGGGTCGAGCGCGAACATGGCCGTGCAGTAGTTGCGTCCGTCGCCCAGCACGACGGCCTCCTGGACCAGCGGGTGTCGCTTGAGCTGCGCCTCGATTTTCAGCGGCGCCACGTACTTCCCGCCGCTCGTCTTGAGCAGCTCCTTCTTGCGCCCCGTCACCCGGACGAAGCCCTCCGCGTCGATGGAGGCGAGGTCTCCGGTCCGGAACCACCCGTCGTCATCGAAGGCCTCCGCCGTGGCCTCCGGCCTGTTCAGGTAGCCCCGTGAGATGTTCGGTCCGCGCGCGAGCAGCTCGCCATCCGCGTCCACCTTGAGCTGGCAGCGGGAGAACGCGCGTCCCACCGTGCCAGGGCGCACGTCCTCCCTGGGATTGATGGTGAGCCCGGGACACGTCTCCGTCAGCCCATAGGCCTCCAGGATGGTCAGCCCGAGCGAGAGGAAGAACAGCTGCACGTCGACGCGAAGCGCGGCGGCGCCGGACAGGAGCACGGAGGCGTGGTCCAGGCCCAGGCGCGCGCGCAGCTTCGACAGCACGAGCCGGTCCGCCAGGGCCCGCTGCGCCTCCAGCCACAGGGGCCGGGACTTGCCGTGGGTCGCGGCGCGACGCCCCACGCCCAGGGCCCAGTCCAGCATCCAGCGGCGCAAGCCCCGCTCGCCCTCGATGGTGCTGGTGACCTTCGCCATCATCTTCTCGAAGACGCGCGGGGCCGCGGGGAAGAAGCCCGGGCGCGAGGCGACCAGGTCCGCCGCCAGCGTGGGCACCGACGACATCACCAGCGGCGCGCCGAAGAAGGGGCCCGCGAACTCCACCATGCGTCCGAAGGAGTGCGCGGCGGGGAGGAAGAGGAACAGGCCGTGCGTGAGCACGTTGTCATCCAGGAGCCGCGCGGTGCCGACGTCCTCGAGCATCGCCAGCATGTTGTCGTGGGTTTGAATCACCGCCTTCGGCGCGCCGGTGGTCCCCGAGGTGTACGTGAAGGTCGCGACGTGCTCGCGTCGAATCAGCGACGCCCTGCGGCGCACCTCGCCCTCCAGCTCCGCCCGTCGGGCGCGCCCGCGGGCCTCGAGCGCCTCCAGGCTCTCCCAGTCATCGGCGGGAGCAAGCCCCGCCGGATGGATGACCACCACCCTGGCTCGCACGGCGAGCGCGTCGGGTGGGTAGTGCCGGTCGAAGAAGGTGAAGCCCGCACGGAAGGCGCGCACCTTGTCGAGCTGGCTCGCGTCGTCCACGACGATGAGCTGCGCGGCGGTGTCCACGTGCATGTAGCCCACCTCCTCGGGCAGCAGGCTGGCGTAGACGGGCACCGTCTTGAGGCCGACGCGCAGGGCCGCGAAGTCGACGAGACAGGACGCCATCGAGGTGTTGCCGACGAGGGTGATGCACGCGCCGTCGTCCACCGTGCCCGCGCTCAACAGCCCCGCGGCGAGCGCCTCGATTCGCGGCAGCAGCTCCGACCAGCGGTGGTCCACATAGGTGTCGTCATGTCTGACGCGGAACGCGACGCGATGCGGCGACGCGTTCGCCCGGTCGAGAATCATCTGGGGGAGGGACGGGTGGACCTCGGCCATGGGGCCTCCTCGGTGCGTGGCGGGCAGGGGAGCGGCTTGTTTCACGAAGCCACGCTAGGTGCGGCGCCACGGGCCGGCTTGTATGATTCTGCAGATGCGGAGCCACTTGTTGCTGGGCGGAGGTCGAGCGCTCTACGTCGGCCGCTTCCACGAGTTGCCCCGGCATCGGTTCGCCGCCAACGCCGTGCTCGTGGGATTGGATGATGCGTTCGAGCTCGTCGACGGCGACGGCCGTGTCGGGCAGCACGAGGCCGCCTTCGTGCGGGGGTGGCAATGGCACGCGCTCGACTTCCAGGGGGGGCGCGCCGCGGTGCTGTTCCTGGAGCCCGGCGTGAAGCTGCGCCATCAGGTCGACGCGAGCGCGGTGCGCGCGGCCGTGGAGATCGCCCTCGGTGCGCGACACCTGCAGCCCTGGACGGAGCTCTTCCAGCAGGCGCTGCACCTGGGGCCTTGCCCGCGGGAGGTCGACGCGCGCATCGCGCGGGTCGCCGCGTGGCTTGCTGCTCCCACGCGGGAGTCGGCGCCCGCGGACGCGGTGGGGTTGGCGCGGCGGGTGGGGGCTTCGACCTCGCTCGTCGAGCACCGGTTCAGCGAGCAGGTCGGCGTGCCGATGGGGGCGTATCGCGCGTGGCACCGGATGCAGGCGGCCGCGGCGCTCGCGCTGCGGGGGAGGAGCCTCACCGAGGTCGCGCACGCCGCGGGCTTCTACGACTCGGCGCACTTCTCCCGGCTGTTCCGAGGGATGTTCGGCCTGCCGCCCTCGAAGGTCTTCACCGACGGCCTCACGGGGACCCTCTTCGAGACGCGCGTCAGCGGTGCGCCGTGAAGCGCCCTCGGGCCAGGAAGACGTGCTCGTCGTCGATGAGGACCTGGGTGCCCGCGTCCTTGCGCCACACGTCGATGAGCTCGCTCACCGCGCTGTGAGCAGGACGAGGGCGCGGCGGCTCAGCAGCCCCTTCACCTGGAGCCAGAGCAGGGGCGCCACGGTGAGCAGCACGAAGAGGGCCTCGACGACCAGCGCGGCCCACATGGGCGGGAGCAGCCGCGCCAGCGGATGCGCCACCCAGAGGATGGGGTCGAAGTGGTCATTGAAGATGAACACCTGACGCGCGCTGATCCACGGGTTGGGCTGGGCCAACGACAGACGCGCCACTGCCTGGGAATAGATGCCCAGGTCGAAGTTCGGGAAACAGGCCCGCGCGGCCTGAAGCCAGACGGGGGTGACGACGAGCACCAGCCAGAGGAGGACCACGAGCAGCAGCGCGAGCGGTGCCAGTCGAGGTCGCGGGTGCTGGGGGCCCGAGTCAGGTGTGGAGGCATCCATGGTGGAGCTGGCGCTTGCCCATAGCGCGTCATGACTGGCTCCGCCAGGGTTCTCGCCCTGGGGTCCGCCTGGTCTGCCTGCGCCCGTGGGCAGGTCACCCACGGGCCGGAATGGAAGACAGCCGCTAACGCAGCCGGCGCCGCAGGCTCAACGGCAGCAGCAGCACGAGGAGCAGCGGCCACAGACCCGGGCTGGCGCCGCAACCCCCGCTGTCCTTGTCGGGGGCGCCCGTGTCCGGGGTCGTGCCCGCGTCTGCCACGCCGCCGCCCGCGTCCGGGGCTCCTCCGCCCGCATCCGGGGTTCCTCCGCCCGCGTCCGGCGTGCCCGCGTCAGGCTGCTGCGTGACGGGCGCGCAGTCGCCGAGCGAGTGCTCCAGCGCCCCCAGCGTGTAGTTGCCGGAGGTGGGCCGGGGCCGCTGGCAGAAATCCTCCATGACGGAGGCGCTGGGGGCGGCGGCGCCCACCAGCTGCGTCACCGGGCCCTTCAGCGTCAGGTCGCCCTGGACCGGCGCCACGTACCAGGACGTCCACGTGCCCGTGGCCACGTTCGTCAGGTTCGTCCCCGCGGTGAAGCGGCCGTTGTCGCGGTTGCGGATGACGGACGACAACACGTTGCCGTGGGCCTCGCCGGTGGAGGACGCGTAGCGGAAGTCCACGCCCGTCGTGGCGATGAAGGTGTTGAACAGCACCTGCGTGCGCGCGGCCCGGTTCAGGTAGACGGCGACATCCGAGCAGTTGGCGACGAGGTTGTTCCGGATGATGCCATCCGAGTGCTCGGGGTCACACGGCACCGTCGCGTCGAAGGCCGGCGCGCAGAACGCCGCGCCCGTGCCTCCGCCGCCGAAGGACAGGCCGATGCGCGTGTCCGAGGCCGGCCGGTCCCGGGCGCACAGGACGCGGTTGCGCTCGAAGAGCCCCCGCTTGCCGCCGCTCTTCATGAAGGCGCCGTAGGAGATGCCTCCCTGCTTGGAGAAGTCGTGCACCTCGTTGTCGCGCACCACCCAGTCGTCGCCCGTGTCGATGTTGAGCTTGTTGACGGGCGTCCCCGTCACGCGCGGGCGGGTGTCGTAGAGGTCATTGCGCTCGATGAGCCCGCGGTGCGGCATCTCGAAGACGTCGCTGCCGTTCTTCGTCGCGTTGACCTTGAGCTGGGAGTTGAAGTCGCGCACGCGGCTGTTGCGCAGCACGAAGCCCTCCGCGTGGCCGGTGACGTGGAACGCGTGCTCGCAGTCCTGGTCGCGGGCGCAGATGCCCTCGATGGTGAGCCCGTCGAAGACCCAGGCGCGCCCCGACACCTTGAAGCCCTCGGTGGCGTTGAAGCGGATGAGCGCCGCGTGCCGGTTCGCCGCGCGCACGGTGATGGGCTGGGCGTCGGTGCCCTCCGCCGCGCAGTTGAGGTTCGCGTTCACCGTGTAGGTGCCATCCGCGAGCACGATGTCGTCCCCCGCCTTCGCGGAGGACAGCGCGGCTTGCAGCTCCGCCACGGTGGTCACGTTCTTCGTGGCGGCGACGCCCGACAGCGGCAGGAGGAGGACGACGAGGGGGACGGTTCTCATCCAGGGGACTCCAAGCGAGGGGGCTCGGAGTCTACCCCGTCACGGGGTGGGTGGCGTCGCGCGCGAACCTCCGCGCGAGCCACGAGTCCCGCGCCGCGATGCACGCCCGCGCCAGCGCCGACTGGGGGCGATGTCGTGGAAGCCGTGGAACGCGCCGCCCCAGATGTGCAGCTCGCATACCGTGTCGCCATCCGCTCCACGCTCGAGGACCTGCTCCGCGGCTCCGTCCGCGGTGGCGTCACTCCCCGGGAAGGCGGCCGGCCCTCCGTCTCGCTCTGACAGCGCGTGGGCGCGCTCACCGGGTGGGGGCGGCGTCGGGCAGCGTGGCCGGGCTGCCGCCCCGCATCGAGCGCGCCGCGACCACGGCCAGCGCCAGGAAGATGAGGATGAGCGCGCGAGGGAAGGCCTGGGGGCCGAACACGTCCTGCAGCACGCCGATGGCCGAGGAGCCGGTGACACCCCCGACCCCGCCCGCCATCGTCATGGCGGCGCTGCAGCCGAGCAGCTGCGCCCCGCTGAAGCGGTCGCCGATGGACGCCAGCGCCACCGTCGTCGTGCCGTAGGCGCACGCGCCCCAGACGAACAGGAACAGGAACAGCAGGGGCGTCGCGACGCCGATGACCCACGGCAGCGCGGCGCCGCCCAGCACGGTGAGCAACGCGCAGCCCACCATTACCGGGCGTCGACCCCAGCGGTCGGACGCCCAGCCGATGGGCGGCTGCAGCACCACGTTGCCGACGTTCAGCACGCTCAGCCCGATGCCCATCACCGCGGCGCTCGTGCCATGCGCTGCCCCGAACCGGGGCAGGAACGCGAGGGAGGCGTGGTCGAACGCGCCGAACGACGCGGCCGCCAGCAGCGCCGCCGGAATCAATCCGAGCGCCCCGAGCACCGGCGCGCGCGCCGTGCCGTGGAAGTCCGGCAGTCGCTGGCGGACGAGCAACACCCCCAGCGCGCACGCGATGAACGCGGCGCCGAGCAGCGCGAAGCAGTGGGGCGAGCGGAAGTCCACCAGCGCCACCACCAGCGGCCCACACGCGAAGCCCGCGGACAGGAACGACGTGTAGATGCCGAACACCCGGCCCCGGCGCCCCGAGGGCGTGAGCTGCGCGAGCCAGGCCTTGTTGACGATGTAGAAGCCGCCCACCGCCAGGCCCCACAGCAGGCGCGCGACAATCCACAGCAGCGGCTGGGGCACGAGCGCCATCGCCACCATCGCCGTCAGGCCGAGCAGGCAGCTGGCGACGCCGATGCGCACCGCGCCGAACCGCTCAGCCGCCCACGGAATCACGAACGACGAGGCAATCAGCCCCAGCGGGCTGCACGCGGCGGAGATGCCAATCACGCTGTCGGCCACGCCCTGGCGGGCCAGCAGCACGCCGAGCAACACGGGCGTGCCCCCCACCGCGACGGCGAACAGGCCGACCAGGAACGAAATCGTGAAGATGCTCCGCCACGCGGCGGCGTCCGGGAGGGGGGGGCGCATGACGCTAGTGGTGAGCGATCAGGACCGGCAGCATCGCGCCGCCCTTGTAGAGGCTCATGATGGGACTCTGGTTGGCCCGCGACAGGAAGCCCACCGCCTTGCCGCCGAAGATGAACATGTTGAGGTCCGCGATGCGCTGGGTGATTTCGCCCGTCGTCGGGTCCGGACAGTGGACGACGTGACCCTGGATGTACTCCTGGGCCACGTACGAGGCGTCGGACGCCGCGGCTTCGACGGCGCGCCGCCAGTCCTCCTCCCGCGCCTTGTTCCCAATCACGATGCCGTCGCCCCACGTGGCGTTGGTCGGCTTGAGCAGGAAGCGGGACCTGTTGCGCTGGAGGTAGTCGCACAGGTCCACCGCGTCGCCCTCCATGGAGATGGAGCGCCCGGGCGCCACCACGCGCGTCCACGGCACGTGGCGCTGGAACAGCTGGCGGTCCGCCGGTGAGAAGTGGTCGCCGAACCGCGGGTCGCTCAGGAGCGCCAGGATGGACTTGTCCGCGTAGAGCCACTGGCAGGCCAGCGGGTTCACGCTGACCACGTCTCCGTCCGCCACCGCGCGCAGGTACGGCTCGGCGTCGGGGCACCGGACCAGGTCGCGCAGGTCCCACTTGTTGTAGACGAGGTCGATGCGCGTCCCCCGGTGCGTCACGTGGCCCGCGCCCGGCGCCAGCTCCCGCAGGTCGATGAACTCGCAGTGGATGCCGCGCTCGTCGAAGCCCTGGATGATGAGGTCGGTCTCGCTGGTGAAGCGGCCGTTGTAGTTGACGATGCGGACCTCGCTCGGCTCACGCCCCTTGTCCGCGCGATACGTGTCCAGCATCTCCGAGATGAACAGGTTGCGCGTCTCCACGATGGGCTGGGGGACCAGCTCCACGTCGCGCCCCCACGCGGCCAGGATGGGGTTGGGCCGCGAGCGCCACAGCCGCGTCGCCATCCCGGACGCGAACAGGTTCGCGGGACAGTCGGTGTTGGTCTCCAGGATGAGGTAGCGGCCGTCCGGCGCCACCAGGCCGTCGAAGCGGCAGATGCGCGTGAGCGGCCGGAACCCGGGCGCCGCGAGCAGGTAGTCACGCACCGGCTCATAGCCGCGATAGAGCCGGCGGACCTCGTCGTCGTGGCGGTACAGCTCCAGCACGTCGTCGAACACGCGGATGAAGCGCTCGCCGGCGAGCTTCAGCTCCGCGGCCCAGTCCGCGTCGATGAGGGTCGGCCGCAGGCACACCGGATACGCGTGGTTGGCGTCGAACTGGAGCCGGTGGTCGAGCGCGGTCGCGCGCAGGTCGCGCTGTGCCGCCGCGATGTGCTCACGCTCGTCGGCCGAGGCCCGGGCCAGCAGCGCGTCGAGCTCCGCGTCGTAGGGACACAGCGCCAGACCGCCGCCGTCTTTCTGAAAGGGAGAAGCCACCTTGGACATCGTCGACCCCAGGGTTCAAGTCAGGATGCGGATTCCCGACGGCGTGCGAATCGTCGCGGTGTAGCGGAGCACCGCGCCGTGCTTCACGGTGGGCGCGCCAGGGACGTCGAGCGCCTCGTACAGCCGGGTGATGCCAGCCGGGTCCGGGTGCTCGAGCGTGAAGGCCAGGAGCTCACAGCCCCGCTCGGTCTGGGGCGCGAGCGTCGGGCGTGCCCCCTTGCGGTCGATGAGCGAGGGCACGACGCCCCCCAGCGGCAGCGCGCCGTCCACGGGCACGGCGAAGAAGTAGCTGGACGCGCCAGCGTGGAACTCGCGCGGCTCACCGAAGACGCCCGGGTGCCGGGCCAGGTCCCGGGCGAAGTGGTCGGTGCTCGCCACCCAGCCCCGCAGGCGCCTGCCTTCGTCCCACGCCCGCCGCACCGCCGCGCGGTCGTCCAGCCCGAACCACCGGGGGTACGCGGGGGGCGGCGCCTCCTCGTCGATGGCAATCACCTCCAGGTAGGCGGCCTCACCCAGCCGGAGCAGGTGATTGTGCGTGCCCATGTGGATGTGCTTGCGGCCGAAGGGGATGTCGAGGCCCAGGCACTCCCGGAGGTGTGAGATGCCTTCGACGAGCGAGGGTGCGATGACGGAGAGGTGGTCGAGTCGAGGCATGGTGTCGCGGGGTCAGCCCTGGACCAGCATCGGGTCATTCGACTGGACGATGGCGGTCGAGAAGCGGTTGTAGCCGAACAGTCGCACGAGGATGCGCCGGTTGTCCTTGATGATGTCGCGGCAGTGCAGGGCCTTGGTGTTGTTGATGAGGATGGCCTTGCTGGAGTCCAGCGTCACCTGGAGCCGCTCGGCGTTCGCGATGCCGGCCTGCAGCGCGGCGAGGGCCCTGTGCGCGGTCTCCGGCGCCCCGGCGCACGCGGAGAAGCGATAGGCGCTGAACCGGAACGCGTAGTCACCGTGCTGGTTGTAGTCCACGATGGAGACGTCGCGGCCGTCCTCGTCACCGGGGACGTAGGAGTCGGGCCGGGTGAATTGATAGTGCTTGCGGGTCAACGCGTCGACCACCGGCTCTCCCAGGGCCCGGAGCACCGGCGTCACCGGGATGACCTGGGTCGGCTCCTGGAGCGGATTCCACCGCGCCGTCAGGATCAGCGTCGAGGGCGCCGGGGAGCGCCGCTGCGTCGCGTGGAACGAGCAGTAATACGGCGGCTCGGTGTGGGCACCGAGCGCGAGGCCGGAGTGGGAGGAGAGCTCCACGTCCTCGGGCGCGGGCTCCTCGGGAATCTTGTGCTGGCCGCCCCCCTTGAAGTTGCCAACGATGCGGACCATTTCATTGTAATCCAAATCGTACGCGAAGGCGCGATTGTCACAGAGATTCAACAGGAGCTGGCTGCGTGACGCGAGCACCTGGCAATCGAAGTCGACCTTCAAGGACTCGAGCGAGGGTCTCGCCTCGGGGACGCCCTCGCCCACCTCTCGCATGCCCTCGACCACCAGCAGGGTGGTGCGATTGCTGGCATAGCCATCCACCACGGCGCGCTGCCCGGGGTCCAGCAGCTCTCGCAGCGTGCTCGCGCAGGCCTCGGCGCGCTCACGGACCCCCGCGGCTTGCGGTCCCCCTGCCCGAGCCAGCCGCACGGCCTGCTGATGCAGGTATTCCGCCTGCGAAGGCAGCCATTTCAGCACCGCCACTTCGGTGTGAAGACTTGCGGATTTTCCGTCTGACCTCGCAACACGAGTCATCTCGGCCCCCAACTCAGCTTCGAGCTGGGGCGCGCAGATACTACCGGTATGTCTAGTAGTACATATTAATCTCGAATTGATATGGATGGGGTACGGAGGCCCCCTCGGTCTCCTGGAAACTGAAAGGAATGGGTGGGCGCTTCAGGGCAGACACGCAACAGTTCGAGCGAAGAGTTCCACTCCACCAAGCTCCTGGAGAGGCCCGGAGGCGTGGGCTTCAGCCCGGGTCCTCCTCCTCGTAGCAGACGCCGACTTCGCGCAGCTCGACGGTGGACCACTCGGCCGCGGGACACTGGCTGGCGATGGCGAGCGCTTCTTCCCGGCTCGCGCAGTCGAAGAGGACATAGCCTCCGACGACCTCCTTGGACTCGGCGAAGGGGCCATCACGCAGGGTGCGCTGGTGGTCCCGGACCTCGATTCTGACGCCCTCCGAGACGGACCGGAGGGAGTCGCTGCCCTTCCAGAGCCCGCGCGCCTGGAGGTCCCGGACGAAGCCCATCATCCGCTCCATCTCGCGGCGGCCTTCTTCCGGTGTCCGGCTCCGCTTGCGCTTGCTCTCCTCCATGACCAACAGCATGTACGTCATCACCGGCTCCGTGCGTGGGGGGCGCCCAGCGTCCTCCATCCGTCGCCCGGGCTGAAGCGTTTCCTGGCGCTGGACTCGGGAGCGGCCCGAGGGCCAGGCTCGTGGGATGCCGCTCGAGAACCTCATGCGCATCCATGACCCGGAGTCCCTGGCGAGAGGGGAGCGGGTCTTCAGCCCCGAGTTCGCGGCGATGAGCCAGCGGGTGCTGCGCGTCACCGGGCTGACGTCGCGCCTCAACGTCCTGCCCTTCGAGGACGAGGCGGGCAAGGCGGCGCTGCTCGAGCAGATTCTGGGGCGGCCGCTGCCCAGGCGGGTCACCGTCTATCCGCCGTTCTACACGGACCATGGGCTGCGGCTGGAGCTGGCCGAGCGGGTGTTCATCAACCAGGGCTGCACGTTCCTCGACTACGCCGGCATCCGCCTGGGTGAAGGGGTGATGGTCGGCCCGAAGGTCACCTTCATCACGGTGAGCCACCCGGTGGACCCGGGGGACCGGCGGCTGTACCTCACGGGCGCGCCCATCGAGGTGGCCCAGAACGCGTGGATTGGCGCGGGGGCGACGATTCTTCCCGGGGTCCGGATTGGTCGCGACGCGGTGGTCGCGGCCGGAGCCATCGTCTGCGACGACGTGCCGGACGCGAGCCTGGTGACGGGCCCGAAGGCGACCGTCCACAGACGGTGGTGAGCCACACCCAGGGCCACTCGACCCGCGCGGCCTGCCACGACGCAAGGGCAGGCCGGCGGGCCGCGACTCACTCGAAGGTGATGATGAGCTGCTCCCACGCGCCCACGGCGGTGCGGTTGGCGTTCACCGTGCCGCCGCCACCGCCCTCGGCCACCACGTCGTCGCCGTTCGAGGCGCGCTGGCCGATGGCCTGCCCGCCCCAGGGGCTCGATGGTCGGCAGCCCGTTGCTCGAGAACGCCGTGCTCGAGTCGTGCATGATGGAGCCGTGGTCGTACCCGAGGAGCCCCCCGCGCCGTCGAGGCCTCCCCGGGCCAGTGCCGAGCGCGATTCGCGCCGGGGAAGCCCGCACCCTCGGGAAGAAAAAGCGGCTCGCGCGTTGGTTCGTGTGGAAAGGGCAAGGCCATTTCCCCGAGCCCCACGTCCATCCTGGCTGTGGGAGTTCCAATCCAAGTCTCCCTTGGAAGGAGCAACACCATGAAGCGAGCGTCCCTCGTTGTCTCGGCGGTGATGATGTCGGTCGGGTTTGCCACTCCGGCGCTGGCGGCGCCCATCGCCGTGAATGGCTATGTCTGCGCGGCCACGTACACGCGTCAGCCCAATCTCACCTACGGCCAGGGCTACGTGGTCGTGCAGGTGTATACGGCGGCGAATTGCACGGGGAGCTTCGTCGGCAACTACTACTACCTGGGCGCGAGCGCCGCTTCGGCGGGCTACCAGTACAGCGAGGCGGAGCGCCTGGGCCTGTTCGAGCGCGCCACCCAGGCCGCCACCCAGGGCACGCGGGTCACCCTCTACGTGGAGGGGGCCGGCGTGGGCATCCTCGACACGACCTACCGCGGCAACTGACGTCGGGCGGGACGCCGCGCGTGGTGTCCCGCGCGCGGTCAGACCCGCTCGGTGAGGCGGTTGAGCAGGTCCAGGTCCCCGGCGCTCAGTGAGAGCGAGGCGCTCGCGAGGTTCTCCCGCAGGTGGGTGGACGACGACGTCCCCGGGATGAGCAGCACGTTGGGGGCGCGGTGCAGCAGCCACGCCAGGGCGACCTGCATCGGCGTCGCGCCCAGGCGCGTGGCCACGTCGTTCAGCGTGCTCGACTGCAGCGGGGTGAAGCCGCCCAGCGGGAAGAACGGCACATAGGCGGTCCCCGTGGCGGCGAGCTGGTCGATGAGCGCGTCGTCATGCCTGTGCGCCAGGTTGTAGTGGTTCTGCACGCAGACGACGTCGACGAGCTTGCGCCCCTCGGCGACCTGCGTCGGGGTGACGTTGCTCAGGCCGAGGTGGCGGATGAGGCCGCGCTGCTGGAGCTCGGCGAGCGCGGTGAGAGGCGCCTCGATGGAGCCCTCCGCCGGGCCCTCGGCGCTGAACATGGCCCGGAGGTTCACGACGTCCAGCACGTCGAGGCCGAGGTTGCGCAGGTTGTCGTGGACCGAGCGCTCCAGGTCCGCGGGAGAGGAGGCGGGCTCCCAGGAGCCCTGGGGGCCGCGCACCGCGCCCACCTTCGTGGCGATGACCAGCCCGTCGCGATAGGGGTGCAGTGCTTCCCGGATGAGCTGGTTCGTCACATGCGGGCCGTAGATGTCGCTGGTGTCCAGGTGGTCGACGCCCTGCTCGATGGCCTCGCGCAGCACGGCGAGGGCCGCCTTGCGGTCCCTGGGCGGGCCGAAGACACCGGGGCCGGCGAGCTGCATGGCGCCGTAACCCACGCGGCGGACGGTGTGGGAGCCGAGGCGGTACGTGTTGGAGAGGGGAGACATGGTGGGGGTCCTGGGGTTCGAGGTTCCCCTTTCTCTAGGCAGGGCGTCACTGCGCGACAATCGATGGCAATGGGTACGGGCCGTGCGAGAATCCGCACAGTGATGGATGAGTTCTCGGACCTGACGGCATTCAGGGCGGTGGCGCGCGAGGGCGGATTTCGTGGCGCGGCGCGGGTGACGGGCAGCAGCGCCTCGAGGCTGGGGGACGCCGTCCGCCGGCTGGAGGCACGGCTGGGGGTTCGGCTGCTCCACCGGACGACGCGCAGCGTGACGCTGACGGATGCGGGGGCTCGGCTGCTCGAACGGCTGGAGCCCGCGCTGGGGGAGGTCCGCTCGGCGTTGGACGTGGTCAACGACTTCCGCGGCCGACCGGCGGGGCGGCTGCGGCTCAATGTCCCCATCGCGGCGGCGCGGCTGGTGTTGCCCCGCATCGTGCCGCCGTTCCTGGCGAAGTACCCCGACATCCGCATGGAGGTCATCGCGGAGGAGCGCCTGGTCGACGTGGTGGCCGAGGGCTACGACGCGGGCATCCGCTACGAGGAGCGGCTCGCGCAGGACATGGTGGCGGTGCCCATCGGTCCGCGTGTCCAGCGCTTCGCGGCCGCCGCCTCGCCCGCGTATCTCGCGCGTCGTGGGCGCCCGAGGCATCCAAGAGAGCTCCTGAACCATGACTGCCTGGGCGGTCGGTTCACGAAGGGGCCGCTGCATGCATGGGAGTTCGAGCGCGACGGGGTGACGCTCAACGTCGACCCCAAAGGCCCGCTCATCGTCGGCCTCGGGACAACGACGGACCTGGCCGTGGCCGCCGCCGTGGCGGGGACCGGCATCATCTATGACTTCGAGGACTGGCTTCGTCCTTATATGGACCGGGGCGAGCTGGTCCCCGTACTCGAGTCCTGGTGGCCGAGCTTCTCCGGGCCGGTCCTCTATTATCCCGGCCGCCACCACCTCCCCACGCCGCTGCGCGCGTTCATCGACTTCATCCGGTCGATGAAGACCTGAGCGTTCGCGGCGGGGGCAACGTCCTCCCCAGGTCGAGGGCCTTCCCCTGACGGCCGTGACGGTCCCGGGCGTGAAGCCTCAACCGGGGATGGGGAATCCACTCTCCCGCAAATCGTGCGCGAACGGCGTGTTTGACATTGGTGTGACGCAGGTGGACGCAAAACCTGCGTTGAGAGTGTCTATGTTCGGATGGTTCCGCAGTGTGCATATTCTCAAAGTCAGATTGTCCGGGAGTGCTCTCCATCCCTGTCTGCCAGGGTAGAGATTCATCTGGTATTGCGCGAGTTCCGGGCGTAGAGAGAGATCGCCCGAGCGGCGGAGTCATGGGTTGTTGTATGCGTTGCCGGGTGTGTCGGTAGCAGGGTCAATCGCTGATTCACATGGATTCGTGGGGGCATGCCTGGTGTCGGGCATGTATGTCTTTTGCGACGTCCAGGGTGTCTCCGGTCGTGGACGGAAGACCGCCCGGATGCCAGTGAGGCAGGGAATGGAAGAGCGGGTTGGCGACGTCGACGGGCTGCGGGCGTGGCTCGCGGTCGAGCTGTCCTCGTTGCTGGGGCGTGAGGCGAGCGAGGTGGGGCTCGCGACGCCGTTCTTCCAGATGGGCGTCGACTCGCTCGTCGCGCTCAAGTTGATCTCCCGGCTGTCGGGGGTGCTGGGGCGGCCGCTGTCGCCCACGCTCATCTGGGAGCATCCGACACCCGCGGGGCTGGCGGCCCATCTGCTGGGACCCGAAGTGGCGTCGAAGCCCGGCTGGGACGTGCCCGGCCAGGAGCCCTCGGAGCCTGTCGCCATCGTCGGGCTGGCCTGTCGCTTCCCCTCCGCGCCGGATGCCGAGGGCTTCTGGCGGGTCCTCCAGGAGCGCGTCGACTGCGTGACGGACGTGCCCCCGGAGCGCTGGGCGGCCTCTGCCGGAGCCTGGGAGCGACCTGGCGCGTTCCTCGACACGGTCGACCGCTTCGACCCGGGCTTCTTCGGAATCTCGCCCCGGGAGGCGGGGCAGATGGACCCCCAGCAGCGCTTGATGCTGGAGCTGTCGTGGGAGGCGCTCGAGGACGCGGGCCTCGCGCCCGGGACGCTGCGGGGCTCGCGCACCGGCGTCTTCACGGGGCTGGTCTGGCGCGACTACGCCGACCTCCAGACGCTCCAGGGGGCCTCCGCCTCCCTTCATACCTGCACCGGCCACGCCGGGAGCATCGTGGCGAACAGGGTCTCCTATGTGTTCGGGTTCGAGGGCCCCAGTCTGGCCATCGACACCGCCTGTTCCTCGTCGCTGGTCGCCATCCTCGAGGCCTGTCGCAGCCTGCGCGCGGGCGAGTCGACCCTGGCGCTCGCGGGGGGCGTGCAGCTCAATCTCTCTCCCCGCACGCTCCAGGCCGTCTCTGCCTTCGGTGCGCTCGCGCCGGACGGGCGGTGCAAGACCTTCGATGCGCGGGCCAACGGCTACGGACGCGGAGAGGGCGCGGGCGTCGTCGTCCTCAAGCCCCTGTCGCGCGCCCTGGCGGATGGGGACTCCATCTACTGCGTCATCCGTGGCGGCGCGGTGAACAACGACGGCGCCAGCAACGGGCTGACGGCCCCCAGCCCCAAGGCCCAGGAGCAGTTGCTGCGCGCCGCCTACGGCGCCTCGGGCGTGGACCCCGCGCGGGTGCAGTATGTCGAACTGCACGGGACGGGAACGCCGCTGGGCGACCCGATAGAGGCCCGGGCCCTGGGCGCCGTGCTGGGCGGGGCGGTGCGCGCTTCCGGGCAGCCCCTTCGCGTGGGCTCGGTGAAGACCAACATCGGGCACCTGGAGGCCGCTGCGGGCGTCGCGGGCGTCATCAAGGTGGCGCTCTCCATCCGGAAGCGGCGGCTCCCGGCGAGCCTGCACTTCGAGCAGCCGAACCCGCACATCCCGTTCGAGGCGCTGGGCCTGAGCATGCAGACGGCGCTCACGGCGTGGCCCAGGGACGAGGAGCCCGCGCTGGCGGGCATCAGCTCCTTCGGCTTCGGGGGCACCAACTGTCACCTCGTCGTCGAGGAGCATCTGCCGGGGCCCCGGCGGGCCGTGGAGCCTCCCTTGGTCGTGCCCCGCCCGCCGCTCCCCGGAGGGCCGAGGAAGCTCGCGTTCCTCTTCGCGGGCGCCGGCTCGGCGTGGTGGGGCATGGGGCGGGAGCTGCTCGCGACGCAGCCCGTCTTCCGCGCGCGCTTCGAGGCCTGTGACGCCGTGTACCGGGGGCTCGGGGGCGACTCGCTCGTGGAGGCGTTGCTCGCGCCTCGCCACCGCTCGCGCTTCGAGCGGGGTGAGGTGCAGTTGCCAGTCGTCCTCGCGCTCCAGGTCTCGCTCGCGGCGACGTGGCGGGACTGGGGCGTCGAGCCGAGCGCCGTCATCGGCTACAGCGTGGGCGAGTGGGCCGCGGCGCACGTGGCGGGAATCCTCACGCTGGAGGAGGTCTTCGCGCTCGCGCGCCATTACATCCAGGTGCAGCGGAGCGTGACGGGCGGCGCGGGCATGGGCGTGGTGGGGCTCCCCGCGGCGGAGGTGGAGGCGCGCCTCGCCGGGGCGGGGAGGATTGCCATCGCCTCGGTGAACAGCCCCCGGTCCACGGGCATCGGCGGAGAGCCCTCGGCCCTCCAGGACTTCGCCTCGCGGCTGGTGGCGGAGGGGATTTTCGCGCGCACGGTGGAGATCGACTTCTATGCGCACATCCCCCAGGTGGCGCCGCTCGCGCCGCTCTTCCTGGCGGGCTGTCCGGCGCTGAGGCCGCTGCCGGGGCGCATCCCGATGGTCTCGACGGTGTCGGGCGCGTTCGTCGACGGCGTGTCGCTGGGACCCGGGTACTGGACCGACAACTTCCAGGCGCCCGTGCGGTTCGCCGACGCGGTGAAGACGCTGCTCGACTCCGGGCACGAGGTCTTCCTCGACGTCAACCCGCATCCCATCCACGCGCGCTCGGTGGAGGAGAACATCGCGGCCCACGCGGCGACGGCCACGGTGGTGCAGGGGCTGCAGCGCGGAGCGTCGGACCTGGACGGGCTTCATCGCGCGCTCGACGCGCTCGCCTCGGCGGGCCACGCGATTCGTTGGGAGCGGGTGTTGCCGGAGGCCCCCGTGCCTCCCACCGCCGACGGGGCCGCGGAGCTGTTCGTGCTCTCCGCGAGGACGGAGCCCGCGCTCCGGGAGCAGGCCCGTCGTGTCGCCGGGCAGCTTCGCGGCGCGCCCACGCCCTCGCTCGCGGACCTCTGCGCCACCGCGGGGCTCTGGCGTGACCATCATGCGCACCGGTTGACGTTGGTGGCCCGGACGCGGACGGCGCTGGCGGAGGAGCTCGAGGCGTTCGGCCAGGGGGCGCCTCCTCGGGCCTTCCAGTCCCAGGGGGTGGTCCGACAGGGCGAGGCGCCGCGCGTGGGCTTCGTGTTCTCGGGGCAGGGGGGCTTCCCGCTCGGGGAGAGCACCCGCCTGTTCGAGGAGGAGCCCTGCTTCCGGGAGATGTTCGAGCGCTGCGACCTGGCGTTCCGCGCGCGCACCGGGGCCTCGCTCGTCGAGGCGATGGAGGCCGCGCGGGAGGGGGCCGCTCCGCCGCGCACGGAGGTGGAGCAGCCGCTCCTGTTCGCCTTCCAGGTGTCGCTCGCCGCGCTGTGGGCGGCGTGGGGCATCCGTCCGGACGCGGTGGTGGGGCACAGCATCGGAGAGGTCAGCGCGGCGCACCTCGCCGGCGCGCTGTCGCTTGATGAGGCGATGGCCCTGGTCGTGAGCCGCAGCCGCTTGATGGGGAAGACGGCCGGACGCGGAGGCATGGCCACGGTGGCGACCTCGCTCGAGCGACTGTCGCCGCTGCTCGCGCCTCACGGTGAAGCGCTGTCGGTCGCCGCGCTCAACGGTCCGGAGGACATCGTCGTCTCGGGAGAGCGCGCGTCGCTGGAGTCGCTGCGGGACAGCCTCCAGGCGCAGGGGATTCGCGTCCGGCTCCTGAACGTCGACCACGCGTTCCACAGCGCGCAGATGGACGCGCACCTGGCGGAGCTGGACGACTGCACGCGGGAGCTCGCGCCCAAGGCGCTGGTGACGCCGCTGTACTCCACGGTCCGGGGTGGGCGGGTCCTGGCCTCGGTGCTCGACGCGGACCACTGGCGCGCGAACATCCGGCAGCGGGTCCTGTTCGCGCCGGCCATCCAGGCGATGCTCGCCGACGGCTGCCGCGTCTTCGTCGAGGTCTCCCCGCATCCGGTGCTGTCGCAGCCGCTGGCGCGGACGCTCGAGGCCTCGGGGGTGGAGGGGACGTCGGCGCTGTTCTCCGCGCGCCGTGACCGGCCCCCTCGCATCACGATGCTCGCCGCGTTGGGGGCGCTCCACACGTTGGGGCGCGAGCCCTCGTGGAAGGGCGTCTTCCCCCGTGGGGGCCGGCGGGTGGCGCTGCCGTCCTATGCGTGGCAGCGCGAGCGCTACTGGTTCGACGTCGCGCCCGGGGCCACGCCAGACAAGGGACATCCGCTGCTGGGGCGCGCGGTGGAGGCTCCCCTCGGCGAGGCGCGCTTCGAGTCCTCCCTTCGGGCGGACCGCGTGCGGCTGCTCGCCGACCACCGGCTCTACGGCACGGTGGTGGTCGCGGGCGCGAGCATGGTCGGCATGCTGCTGGAGGCGGCCCGTCGGCTCTGGGGGCCGGAGGGTTGTCGCGTCCAGGATGTGCTGTTCCTGAGTCCCATCGTGATGGAGGACGCCGAGGAGCGGGTCTTCCAGGTGTCCATCGCGGCCGGGGGTGACTTCCGGCTGTCGACCCGGCTCGCGAGCGATGACGCGGAGTCACCGCGCTGGACGCTGCATGCCACGGGGCGACTGGAGCGAAGCGGGGAGGCGCCCTCCGAGGCCGAGCCGCTCGCCGGGCTCGAGGCCCGCTTCGAGGCGCTCCCGTCCATCGAGCGTTTCTATGAGGGCATCGACCGACAGGGCCTGGTGCTGGGGCGACAGTTCCGCTGGCTGGAGGCGGTCTCCCGGGGCGAGAGGGAGGCGCTGGGGCGGCTGCGTCTTCCGGACGAGGGGGATGGCGCGGAGGACTACCGGCTGCATCCGGGGCTCATCGACTCGTGCTTCCAGGTGCTGGGGGCGGTCTCGGGGTTCTCCTCAATCGAGGGGATGGCCTTCGTTCCCATCGGCATCGACCGGTTCGTGCTCCACGGGGCGCAACGTCCGCGGTTCTGTCATCTCGTGCTGCGCTCGGGGACGGGCGCGGTCGACGAGGCCTCGACGGTGGACCTGCGGTTGCTGGACGACGCGGGCGCTGTCGTGGCGGAGGTCCACGGCCTGACGATTCGCCGGGCGCCTCGGGACACGGTCCTGCGGCGAGACACGGGGGCGGCGCCGCTGCGCTTCCAGGTGGAGTGGCAGCCTCGGCCCGCGGCGGCGCTGGCCTCCGCGAGTGAGCCCGTCACCTGGCTCCTCCTCGCGGACCGCGGCGGTTTCGCGGAGGCGCTCGCCCGACAGCTCGAGCTTCGGGGTGCTCGCGTGGAGGTGCTCTCCTCCGACCTCGCACGTCCTGGGGCTCACGGCGACGCGGGTGCTTCAGACGACCACGGTCGCCCTGGTGCACGTGTGGAGGCGCTGTCCTCCGGCAAGGGCGATGAGCGGCGCCTGCTCGAGCGTCTCGACGCGCTCGGTGAATCGACGCGGGCCCGCATCGGAGTCGTCGACCTGCGAGGGCTCGATACGTCCTCGCCACTCGATGGTATCGAGCGTGGGGTCGGGCTCGGCGATTCGACGCGGGCCCGCATCGGAGTCGTCGACCTGCGAGGGCTCGATACGTCCTCGCCACTCGACGGTGTCGAGCGTGGGGTCGGGCTCGTGAGGCTGCTGGCGACCCATGGCGGTGGGACTCCACCGCGCCTGGTCCTGGTGACGCGAGGCGCGCAGGCGACCGGCGCGGAGGAGGGGGCCATCGCCGTCGAGCAGTCGCCGCTCTGGGGCCTGGGCCACGTGGTGGCCCTCGAACACCCCGAGCTGCAGTGTGTGCGCATCGACCTGGACCCGTCCTCTCCTGGAGAGGACGCGGCGCTGCTCGCCCAGGAACTCTCCTCGTCGCAGGATGAGGACCGCGTCGCCTTCCGCTCGGGGCGTCGCCTCGTGGCCCGGCTCGCACGCGCGCGGCTTCCGCGTGAGCCCCGTCCACTGTCTCTCTGCGCCGACGCCTCGTACCTCATCACCGGCGGGCTCGGGGGCCTGGGGCTCGAGGTCGCCCGGTGGATGGTGGACCGGGGCGCGCGTCACCTGGTCCTCCTGGGCCGCCGCGCGCCGGAGCCGCTCGCGCAGGCACGCGTGGACGCGCTGCGGTCCGCTGGCGCGAACGTCACCGTGCGACAGGCCGACGTGTCGTCGCGCGAGCAGGTCGCGCGGGTGGTGTCGGAGTGCCGCGCGGCGATGCCTCCGCTCCGGGGCGTGGTGCATGCCGCGGGCGTCCTCGACGATGGGCTCCTCGTGCTCCAGGACAGGGCGCGGATGGCCGACGTCCTCGCGCCCAAGGTCCAGGGGGCGCTCAACCTCCATCACGAGACCCTCGAGTCGCGCCTCGACTTCTTCGTGCTGTTCTCCTCCGTGAGCGCCGTCTTCGGGACCACGGGACAGGTCAGCTATGCCGCCGCCAATGCCTTCCTCGACGCCCTGGCCCATCACCGGCGCGCCAACGGCCTGACGGCCACGAGCATCAACTGGGGCCCCTGGGCCGAAGTGGGCATGGCCGCGCGGCTGTCCGCCGACGCCGGCAAGTCCTGGTCCGGTTTCGGAGTGGGGATGCTCGCCCCCGCCGCGGCCCTCGCGTCGCTGGAGGGCATCCTCGGCGCCGACCTCACGCAGACGGTGGTGATGGCCACCGGCGGGCGCGCGGCGCGGGAGGGACTGGCTCCCTTCTTCGAGGTCCTCGCGCTTCGTCGCGTCGAGCCCACCCGCTCCGCGCCGCCCTCGACGGTGTTCGCGGGGGCCTCGCCTCGTGAGGCCCGCGCCCGACTGCTCGCGCTGCTCCAGTCGCAGGCCTCGGACGTCCTCGGGCTGTCGTCCTCGTCGCCCATCGACCCGCGTCGACCCCTCCAGGAGCTGGGGCTCGACTCCCTGATGGCGTTGCAGCTGCGCAACGCCTTGTCCGCCGCGCTCGGTCGTTCCCTCCCCGTCACGTTGTTGTTCGACCACCCGAGCCTGGAGCAGCTGCTCGACTTCCTGGGGCGCGAGCTCCCCTCCGCCGACGCGGCGGCCTCGGAGCCGGCGCCTCGGGCCGTGAAGCCACGCAGGGCGGCCGTGGACGGCGCGGAGCCCATCGCCGTGGTGGGGATGTCCTGCCGGCTGCCCGGTGGGGTCCGGAGCCCGGAGGACTACTGGCGCCTGCTCGCAGACGGCGTGAACGCGGTGCGCGAGGTGCCCGCTTCGCGCTGGGCGCTCGACGACTGGTACGACGCGGACCCGGAGGTCCCCGGCAAGACGTACTCGCGACACGGCGGCTTCATCGACGACATCGACGCGTTCGACGCCTCGTTCTTCGGCATCTCCGGCGCGGAGGCCCGGTCGATGGACCCGCAGCAGCGCATGTTGCTGGAGCTGAGCTGGGAGGCGCTGGAGCGCGCGGGCATGGCGGTGGAGCGGCTCAAGGGGACCCCCACCGGGGTGTTCCTGGGCATCTGCCTGAGCGACTACGCGCTGCTGGAACTCAACGCCGCCGATGCTCGCGGCATCAACGCCTACTCGGGCTCCGGTGGCGTGCTGAGCGTGGCGGCCGGACGCATCGCGTATGCGCTGGGCCTGGAGGGCCCCACCTTCGCCGTCGACACCGCCTGCTCCTCGTCCCTGGTCGCCACGCACCTGGCCTGCCAGAGCCTGCGGGACGGGGAGTGTGACGTCGCGCTCGTGGGCGGCTCCAACCTGCTGCTCTCGCCGCGCATGACGGTGTACTTCTCGAAGCTGAAGGCGCTGTCCCCGGACGGCGCCTGCAAGGCCTTCGACCGCTCCGCCAATGGCTATGTGCGAGGAGAGGGCGCGGGCGTGGTGGTCCTCAAGCGCTTGTCGGAGGCGCTCGCGGAGGGCGACCCCGTCCTCGCCGTCATCCGGGGGACGGCCGTCAACCAGGATGGCCGCTCGAATGGCCTCACGGCGCCGAGCAGGCCCGCCCAGGAGCGCGTCATCGAGAGCGCCCTGCGACAGGGTGGCGTCGCCCCGCAAGACGTCGGCTACGTCGAGGCGCACGGCACCGGGACGTCCCTGGGTGACCCCATCGAGGTGCAGGCGCTCGCGGCGGTCCTCGGGCGTGGGCGCCCCGCCTCCTCGCCGCTGGGAATCGGCTCGGTCAAGACGAACCTGGGACACCTGGAGGGCGCGGCGGGAATCGCCAGCCTCATCAAGGCCATCCTCGCGCTTCGCCAGGGCGAGCTGCCGCGCAGTCTCCACTTCAAGGAGCCCAGCCCCCACATCCCCTGGGCCGAGCTGCCCGTCGAGGTGATCTCCGAGCACCGCGCGTGGCAGGTCCCGGACGGGGCGCGGCGCATCGCCGGGGTCAGCTCGTTCGGCTTCAGCGGGACCAACGCCCACGTGGTCCTCGAGGAGGCCCCGAAGCGTGAGCCTGGGGCAGAGGCCCCGGCGTCCGTGGAGCGTCCCGAATTGCTCATCCTGTCGGCCCGCTCGGCGGAGTCCCTGCGCGAGGCCGCGGGACGTCTGTCCGCGACGCTGACCGGAGGCGACGGCGCGGCCTGGCGCGACCTCTGTTACTCCACGAGCTGTCGTCGGAGTCACCACGAGCATCGGCTCGCCGTGGTGGCTCGTTCCCGAAGCAGCGCCGCGGAGGCGCTGGAGGCCTTCCTTCGTGGCTTGTCGCACCCGGACGTCACGTCCGGCTATGCCCTCCCCGGCGCGGCCCCCAGGGTCGTCTTCCTGTTCACCGGACAGGGAGGGCAGTGGTCCGGCGCGGGGCGCGCGCTCCTCGAGGAGGAGCCCGTCTTCCGCGAGGCCCTGCGGTCCGTGGACGCCGTGCTGATGAAGCTCGCGGGCTGGTCCGTCATCGAGGAGCTGCGGCGCGAGCAGCCCCGCTTCGAGCTGGCCCACATCTCCCAGCCCGCGCACTTCGCGCTCCAGGCGGCGCTCGTGGCGCTCCTGCGCTCCTGGGGGTTGGAGCCCGACGCGGTCCTGGGGTCCAGCATCGGAGAGGTGGCGGCGGCACACGCGGCCGGGGTCCTCTCGGTCGAGGACGCGATGCGCATCACCCTCGAGCGCAGCCGCATCCTCGCGGCCATCGCGGGGAGTGGCGCGATGAGCGCGGTGGAGCTCTCCGAGGCGGAGGCCGCCGAGGCCATCGCGGCGCAGGGCACGCGGCTGTCCATCGCCGCGCTCAACAGTCCGACGTCGGTGCTCCTGTCCGGTGACGCGGGAGCGATGGAGGAGGTGCTCGGCGCGCTGACGGCGCGCGGCGTCTCCTGTCGTCGGCTCGGCCTGGACTACGCCTCGCACAGCCACGCGGTGGAGCCCCACCTGGAGGCGCTGCGACAGGCGCTGGAGGGGCTGAGCCCTCGGTCCGAGACGCTCCCCCTCTTCTCCTCGGTCACCGGCCTGCGCGCGGAGGGGCGGGACCTCGACCGCGACTACTGGGCCCGCAACCTCCGGCAGCCCGTGCGCTTCGCCCCCGCCATCTCCGCGCTCGCGAGCGAAGGCCATTCGCTCTTCGTCGAGATTGGACCCAACGCGGTCCTGTCGCGTCCGGTGCAGCAGTGCTTCCAGCAGGCGGGCGGGAGCGCGACGGTGGTGTCCGCGCTGCGCCGGGGAGAGGCCGAGCGTCACACCCTGCGCGCGCTGCTGGGCGGTCTGTTCGTCGCGGGCGTCTCGCCAGCCTGGGAGCGGCTCTTCCCGGAGGGCGGGGCGTTGGTGCCGCTGCCGTCCTATCCCTGGCGCAAGGAGCGCTACTGGGTCGCGAGCCCGGCTCCCGCCGCCTCGAGGCCCGCCTCCACGCAGGAGGTACTGCCCCTGCACGGGCGCCGCGTGCGCTCTCCGCTGGCGGAGACGCTGTTCGAGGTGGAGCTGTCGGTGGAGCGGATGCCATTGCTGGGCGAGCACCTGCTGCACGGCGCGGTGGTGGTCGCGGGGGCCGGGCATGTCTCGATGGTGCTCTCCGCGCTCCAGTCGCTCCAGGGCACCGCGCCGATTCGTCTGGCCGACATCGTCTTCCCGCGTGCGCTCGTGGTGGAGGCGGGGCTCGGGCGTCCCGTCTCGGTGGTGGTGGGAGCGGAGCAGTCGGGACGCGCCTCCTTCCGCATCCAGAGCCAGGAGGCGGGGGGCGACTGGGTGCTCCACGCGGAGGGCAAGGTGCTGCGCTCCGGCGCGCCGCGAGTCGACGCGGCGGTGTCGCTGGAGCAGCTGCGCGCGCGATGTCCGACCCCCCTGGAGGTGGCGCGGGTCTACGAGACGATGGATGCCGAGGGGATCTCGCTCGGGCGGCGCTTCCGCTGGGTCGAGCAGCTGTGGCAGGGGGAGCGGGAGGCGTTGGGACGCATGCGCGCGCCGGAGCCCGAGGACCGGCAGCCGGCGACACCGTTGCACCCCGGGTTGCTCGACTCCCTCTTCCATGTCCTGCGCGGCGTCCCGGGCGTCGTGCGCGATGACGGCGTGCCCCTGATTCCCGTGGGCATCGAAGGTGTGGTCTTCCTGTCGCCGCCTCGCGGCACGCTCTGGGCGCACGCCATGCCGCGGCCCGGGAGCGGCCAGGAGGGCGAGACGCTGAGCGCCGACTTCCGCCTCTTCGGTGAGGACGGGGGGACGGTCGCGTGGGTGGAGGGGCTCGTCGTCCGGCGCGCCCCCCGCGAGGCCTTCACGAGGGAGCGTGTGCGTGCGCCCGGCCAGGACCTGTTCCAGGTCCGTTGGCGACCGGCGCCTGCCGTCACGGCTCCGACGCGGGAGACGGGACCCTGGCTGCTCCTGACGGACCGTGGAGGTGTCGGCGCCGCGGTGGCGGAGCGGCTGGGGGCGGAGGGCTCGCCGTGCCAGGTGATGGCGGCCCCTGAGTCGACGGAGTCGGAGGCGTCGCTGCTGGGCCGATTGGAAGCGGCGCTCGGCGCGGGCCCCTGTCGCGGGGTGATGTACCTGGCGGCGCTCGATGTCGGCGCCCTGGAGCCCGGGAGCGAGGCGCGGGTCACCACCGAGGTCCTGGTCGGCGCGGTGCGGGTCCTCCAGGCCCTGACGCAGCTGAAGCGCGCGGTGCCCCCCCGGCTGTGGCTCGTCACGCGGGGCGCCCAGTCGACGGACGCGCGGCACGCGCTCTCGCTGGCCCAGGCGCCGCTCTGGGGGCTCGGGGCCACGCTGCGCCACGAGCACCCGGAAGTCCGCTGCACGCTCGTGGACCTGGACCCCGCGCCGGCCGCGGACACGGTGCATTCGCTGTGCACGGAGCTGCGGCTCCTGGATGGCGAGGACCGCGTCGCGTGGCGGGACGGCGCGCGGCTCGCCCAGCGACTCCAGTCCCTGGAGGTCATCCCGGAGCCCGGCCCCGTGCCGGTCGTCGCGGACGCGACGTACCTCATCACGGGGGGCCTGGGCGGGCTGGGGCTGCGGTGCGCGCGGTGGCTCGCGAAGGAGGGCGCGCGGCACCTGGCGCTCCTGGGGCGCAACGCGCCTTCCGAGGAGGCCCGCGTCGTGCTCCAGGCCCTCGCGGCGGAGGGCGTCTCGGTGCGTGTGCTCGCGGCGGACGTGGGCGAGCAAGCGTCCCTCGCGCGTGCGCTCTCGGAGCTGCGCGCGGACATGCCTCCGCTTCGGGGTGTCATCCACGCGGCGGGGCTGCTCGACGATGCGTTGCTGGCGAGCCAGGAGCGCGAGCGCATCGAGCGGGTCCTGCGGCCGAAGGTCGCGGGGGCGCTCCACCTGGACCAGCAGACGCGAGCGGACCCGCTCGACTTCTTCGTGATGTTCTCCTCCATCGCCGCGCTGCTCGGCGGGGTGGGGCAGGCGAACTACAGCGCCGCGAACGCCTTCCTGGATGCGCTGGCCGCCGAGCGGCGGGCGCGTGGACTGCCCGCGTGCTCGCTGGCGTGGGGCCCCTGGGCGGAGGTCGGACTCGCCGCGGCGCGCGCCGACCGGGGCGCCCGGCTGGAGGCCCTGGGCCTGGAGAGCCTCGCGCCGGACGAAGGCGTGGCCATCCTCGGCAGGCTCCTGCGAGGAACGACCGAGACGCACGTGGGCATCGCCCGCATCGACTGGGCGAAGTGGGGACAGGTCTATCCCTCGGCGGACCACGCCTCGCTCCTGACCGACTTCCTCCTCCGCGCGCGGCCCCGGGCCCCGGGCACGGCGGTGGCCGAGGGACTTCCCGCGCTCCACGAGCTGGCCCGGATGACCCCCGAGGCGCGTCGGGCGCGCGTCGACGGCTCGCTGCGGCGCGAGGTGGTCTCGATGCTGGCCCTCCCTGGAGACCTGGCCGACGGCCGCCTGCCGCTGGTCCGCTTCGGCTTCGACTCGCTGATGGGCATGAAGCTCAAGGCGCGGCTGGAGCTGGCGCTGGGGGTCTCGGTGCCGGCCGTGAAGCTGTTGAGCGGCCTGAGCTTCGACGACCTCGTGGCGCTCGTCCTCGAGAGCCTCGACGCCGTGCCGCCTCCGCCGGAGGTGGCCCTGGATGACCCGATGGAGGAGTTCCAATTTTGAATGCCACCGAACTGATTGCCGAGCTGACGCGCCTGGGTGTGGAGCTCAAGGTCGAGGGCGAGCACCTCCGGGTCCGCGCCGCGCGCAACGTCATCACGCCCGAGCTGCAGCAGCACATCGCCGCCCGGAAGGCGGAGGTGCTCGAGCTGCTCCGACGCCAGGGCGAGGCCCTCCGCTCCGAGCAGGAGCACGCGCCCTTCCCGCTGACCGAAATCCAGGAGGCCTATCTGGTCGGACGCGGCACCGACTTCGGCGTCGGCGGCATCTCCTGCCACCTGTACCACGAGCTCGACGGCCAGGCGCTGGACGTGGAGCGGCTGTCGCGCGCGTGGCGGCGCCTCATCGAGCGGCACGCCATGCTGCGCGCCGTGGTGCTCCCGTCGGGGGAGCAGCGCGTGCTGGAGCAGGTGCCGTCCTTCTCCATGCCCGTGCTGGACCTGCGTGGACAGGCGCGGGACGTCGTCGAGGCGAAGCTCGCCGGGATTCGCCAGGAGCTCTCCAACCGCTCCGTGCCGCTGGGGCAGTGGCCCACCTTCGAGCTGCGCGCGACGCTGCTCGATGGGAACCGCACGCGCATCCACCTGGACATCGACGCCATCACGATGGACGCCGCCGCCGTGCTCGCGCTCCTCGAGGAGTGGCGCGAGCTGTACGCGGCGCCGGAGAAGGTGCTGGAGCCGGTCCCGGTGTCCTTCCGGGAGCACGTGCTCGCGGAGCTCTCCGCCCGCGATACGACGGCCTACCGGAGCGCCGAGGCCTACTGGCGCGCGCGCCTGGATGACCTGCCGGAAGCCCCGGTGCTGCCCCTGGCCACGCCTCCCGAGCAGTTGGTGCGCCCCGCGTTCCGGCGGCTGGGCGGAAGCCTGGACGCGAGGCGATGGGAGCGGCTGAAGGAGCGGTCCGCGCAAGCCGGGCTGACCCGCTCCGGCGTGGTCTGCGCCGCGTTCGCGGAGGTGCTCGCCGCATGGAGCGAGAGCGCCCGCTTCTGCCTCAACCTCACGCTCTTCAGGCGTCTGCCCATCCACCCGGCCATCGACCAGGTGGTCGGTGACTTCACGACGAACGTGCTGCTCGAGGTCGACGGGCGCGGCACGTCGTTCACCCAGCGCGCGGTCCAGCTCCGCGAGCAGCTTGCCCGGGACCTCGAGCACCTGCTCTTCAGCGGCATGCGGGTGATGCGCGAGCGCGCGAGGCGGCGCGAAGGTGCCGCGGGAGCGCTCATGCCCATCGTCTTCACGAGCCTGCTGGGACACAGGCCCGGCGGCGCGGGCGCGGGCTCGCCCTTCGGGTGGCTGGGCGAGACGGTCCACGGCATCACCCAGACGCCGCAGGTGTGGCTCGACCACCAGGTCCGGGAGGAGGACGGGGCGCTGCGCTACTCCTGGGACAGCCCGGAGGGGCTCTTCCCCGCGGGCATGCTCGAGGACGCCTTCGCGGCCTACGAGTCCCTGCTCGGTCGGCTCGCGGAGGAGGACGCCGTCTGGGAGGCGCGCTCCCCGGTGCGACTGCCGGCCGCGCAGGCCGCGCGCCGTGAGGCGTTCAACGCCACCGCGTCGCCCATCCCCGAGGCGCGCCTGGAGGCGCTCTTCCTGGCCCAGGCACGACGCGCCCCCTCGCACGCCGCGGTGGTGAGCGCGGAGCGGACGCTGAGCTACGCGGAGCTCCGTGGACACGCGGGCGCGCTGGCGACCCGACTGGCCGAACTGGATGCGCGGCCCGATGGCTTGGTGGCGGTCATCCTGGAGAAGGGCTGGAGGCAGGTGGTCGCGGTGACGGCCATCCCACTGGCCGGGGCGGCCTATCTCCCCATCGACCCCGCGCTGCCGGACGAGCGCCGCCGGCTCCTCCTTCAGGAGGGGAAGGTGCAGGTCGTGGTGACGGAGCCGGGGCTGGCGGAGCGGTTCGCGTGGCCGGAGGGCGTCCGGGTGGTGAGCATCCCGGACAGCGCGACCGGGGAGCCGCCGCACGCGCCGGCACGTTCGCCGGCGGACCTGGCGTATTGCATCTACACCTCGGGTTCGACGGGGCGCCCCAAAGGGGTGATGGTCGAGCACCGCGCCGCGGCGAACACGCTCCAGGACATCAACACCCGCTTCGGGGTCGGCCCGGAGGACCGGGTCTTCGGCCTGTCGTCGCTGGGCTTCGACCTGTCGGTCTACGACATCTTCGGGAGCCTGGCGGCGGGCGCGACGCTCGTGCTGCCCGAGCCCGACGCGACATGGGAGCCGGCGAGCTGGCTGCGGTGGCTGCGCGAGGCGCGCGTGACGGTGTGGAACTCCGTCCCGACGCTGATGGAGATGCTGGTGGACCTGGTGGAGACACGCGGTGAGCGCCTCCCGGAGTCCCTGCGCCTGGTGTTGATGAGCGGTGACTGGATTCCCGTCACGCTGCCGGACCGCATCCGCCGCTTGTCCCGCGACATCCAGGTCATCAGCCTGGGCGGGGCGACCGAGGGCGCGGTCTGGTCCATCCTGCACCCCATCACCCAGGTCGAGCCCGGGGCGCGCAGCATCCCCTACGGCCGGCCGATGCTGAACCAGCGCTTCCATGTGCTCGACGAGGCGCTGGCGCCGCGGCCGGAGCACGTGCCGGGCGACCTCTTCATCGGAGGCGCCGGCCTGGCCCGGGGCTACTTCGGCGACGAGGAGCTGTCGCGCGCGCGCTTCTTCACGCACCCAGACACCGGCGAGCGCCTCTACCGCACGGGCGACCTGGGCCGCTTCCTGCCCGGTGGATACATCGAGTTCCTGGGCCGCAAGGACTTCCAGGTCAAGGTCGCCGGCCACCGCATCGAGCTGGGCGAAATCGAGGCCGCGCTCTGCCGCCATCCCGCCCTCCGCGAGGCCGTCGTCGCCGCGCCCGGGGAGCGCACGCAGCGCAAGCTGGTGGGCTACGTCGTCCCCATGGAGGGGCAGCCCGCGCCCACGGACGACGCGCTGCGGGAGTTCCTGGGCAGGACGCTGCCGCACTACATGGTGCCGGGCGTCTTCATGCGGCTGCGGGCGCTGCCGCAATCGGCGAACGGCAAGGTCGACCGCAAGGCGCTGCCCACGCCGGTGGAGGAGCCCGTCCACGGCGCGCTGCCCCTGGAGGCGCGCGGCGGGGAGGTCTTCACGCGAATCACCCGCCTCGTCGCCGAGGTCCTCAAGCGCCCCAGCGTCGAGCCGGAGGCGTCGCTGCTCCAGCTTGGCGCCACGTCGGTGGAGCTCATCAAGCTCGCGACGATGTTGGAGCAGGCCTTCGGGAGCCGGCCCCGGATGTCGGAGTTCCTCACGCTGCGCAACACCGCGGACATCGTCGCCTACTACACCCGGCACCCGCCGGCGGAGGCCCCACCCGCGAGCGCGAAGGTGGAGGAGGGGTTGCTGCTGGACCCCGAGCAACGCGAGGCCTGGAAGCGCGCGCGCCACGGCGTCCGCACCTTCGATGCGGGGACGCCCGTGGTCCCGATGGCCGGGCTCTCCGAGGGCGAGGCGCGGCGCCGTCACCTGGAGCGCTCCAGCCACCGGACCTTCTCGTCCGAGCCCGTGGAGGCCCAGGCGCTGGGGCGCCTGCTGTCGTGTCTGCGCTCGCTCGAGGTCGGAGGGCGCTCCAAATACCAGTACGGCTCGGCGGGGAGCGCGTACGGCGTCCAGCTGTACCTCCACGTGAGCGCCGGACGGGTTCGGGGGCTCGAGGCGGGCGCGTACTACCACGAGCCGGCGCGCCACGCGCTGGTGCGGCTCTCGGCGGTGGACGCGCTCGACGCCAGCCTCCACGCGCCCACCAACCGGTCCATGTTCGCCAGCTCCGCGTTCTCGCTCTTCCTGGTGTGTGACAGGCGCGCCATCGCGCCGCTCTACGGCGAGAAGTGGCGGGACTTCGCGCTGCTCGAGGCGGGGCTCATCTCGCAGTTGCTGGAGCTGCGCGCCGCGGAGCAGCAGCTCGGGCTCTGCCAGGTGGGGGAGCTGCGCTTCGACGACCTCCGCGCCGCGTTCCGGTTGGAGGAGCCGCACGTGTACCTGCACAGCCTGGTGGGCGGCGCCATCGCTTGGGAAGAGGGGGCGTTGTGAAGACGGCCGAGTTCATCGTCGAGCTTCAGCGGCAGGGCATCGAGCTGTGGGTGGAGGGCGAGGCGCTGCGGTTCCGCGCGCCTCCGGGCCACGTCACGGACGAGGTGCGCGCGGCGCTGCGTGAGCGCAAGCACCAGCTCGTGGAGCACCTGAGCGCCACCTCCCGCGTGGCGGAGGTCCAGGCCGCGGTCGTCCCACCGCCGGAGGACGCGCGCTTCTCGCCGTTCCCCCTCACCGACATCCAGAACGCCTACTGGGTGGGGCGGCAGGACGCGTTCGACGCGGGCGGCGTCGCGGCGCACAGCTACCTGGAGCTCGCGTTCGACGCGCTGGACCCCGCCCGCCTCGAGCGGGTGCTCCAGCGGCTCATCGCGCACCACGACATGCTGCGCATGGTGGTGCTGCCCACGGGCGAGCAGGTGGTCCTGGCGTCCGTGCCGCCGTTCCGCGTCACGACGTACGACCTCCGCGCGGCCCCGGCCGGGAGCGTCGACGCGCACCTCGCGGCGATTCGCGCGGAGCTGTCCCATCAGGTGCTGCCGGCCGACCGCTTCCCGCTCTTCGAGGTCCGCGCCTCCCAGCTCCCAGGGGGACAGGTCCACGTGCACATCAGCCTGGACCTGCTCGTGGCGGACGCCTTCAGCGTGCAGCTGCTCATCGAGCAGTGCGTGGTGCTGTACCAGGACCTGGAGGCGCCGCTCGCGCCGCTGAAGCACACCTTCCGCGAGTACTTCGCCGCCGCCGCGCGACGTCGCGAGCAGGGGGCCCAGGCCTATCAGCGCGCGCTGGAGTACTGGCGCGGCCGGCTGGCGACGCTGCCCGGTCCGCCCGAGCTGCCGCTCGCCGCCGACCCGGGCACCCGGGGACCTCGTCGCTTCTCCCGCCGCAAGGGCGGCCTGGAGCCCGCCGCGTGGAAGACCTTCCGCGAGCGCGCCGCCGCGGCGGGGGTGACGGCGTCCATGGCGCTGGCCGCGGCCTATGGCGAGGTGCTGCGCGCCCACGGCCGCGGCCAGCGGCTGACGCTCAACCTGACGCTCTTCAACCGGCTGCCGTTGCTCGAGGACGTGGAGCGCATCGTCGGCGACTTCACCTCGGGCATCCTGCTGGAGGTGGACGGCTCCCAGCCGGAGTCCTTCGCCCAGCGCGCCCGGCGACTGCAGGGGCAGCTCTTCGACGACCTGGAGCACTCCATCGTGTCGAGCGTGCAGGTCCTGCGCGAGGCGGCCCGGCTCGGCCGTCTGGACACGGGGATGGGCATGCCCTTCGTGTTCACGAGCCTGCTGTCGGAGACGGGGCGCTCGCTGCGGATGGGCGAGGGCGTGCGAATCGTGGAGGTCGTCAGCCAGACGCCGCAGGTGTGGCTGGACCACCAGGTCTTCGAGCTCAACGACGCGCTGTACTTCAGCTGGGACTCCGTCGACGCGCAGTTCCCCCAGGGGTTGATGGACGCGCTCTTCGGGGCCTATGTCCGGCTCCTGCGCCGGCTGGTGGAGGACCCATCCGCCTGGGAGGCCCCCGCGCGGCAGCCGCTCCCGGCCGAGCAGCTCGCGCGACGGGAGGCCTACAACGCCACGGGGCGGCCCGTCCCGTCGGAGCGGATGGAGACGCTCTTCCTGCGTCAGGCGGCCACGCGGCCCCAGGCACCCGCCATCATCGCGGGCGACAAGGTGCTCACCTACGGAGCGCTGGAGCGGCGCTCGGCGCGGCTCGCGTCGTGGCTCGTCGCCCGGGGCGCGCGGCCCGAGCGCCTGGTGGCCATCGTCGCGGAGAAGGGCCCGGAGCAGGTGCTCTCCGCGCTCGCCATCCTGCGCGCGGGCGCGGCCTATCTGCCGTTGGACCCGGGCCTGCCGACCGGGCGGCTCCACGAGCTGCTGCGGGACGCGCGCGTCGATCTCGTGCTCACGCAGGCGCACCTCGACGCGTCGCTCACCTGGCCCGAGGGGCCCCGACGGCTCGCGGTGGACCTGGACGGCGCGCTCGACGTCGGGGACGCGGAGCCCCCCGCCGTGCGAGGCAATGGCCTCGCGTATGTCATCTACACCTCGGGTTCGACGGGGCGGCCCAAGGGGGTGATGATCGACCACCAGGGCGCGGTGAACACCCTGGTCGACATCAACGAGCGCTTCGGGGTGGGGCCCGAGGACCGGGTGTTCGCGCTCTCGTCGCTCAGCTTCGACCTCTCGGTCTACGACGTCTTCGGGACGCTCGCGGCGGGGGCGGCCATCGTGATGCCGGCGCCCGGCACGCTGCGCGACCCGGGCCACTGGCTGTCGGTCCTCACCGAGGGCCGGGTGACGGTGTGGAACTCGGTTCCGGCGCTGATGGAGATGCTCATCGAGTTCGTCGAGGGCGCGGGGCAGCGCCTGCCGGACTCGCTGCGCCTGGTGATGATGAGCGGGGACTGGATTCCCGTCACGTTGCCCGAGCGCATCCGGAGCCAGCGCGCGGGCATCGAGCTGGTGAGCCTGGGCGGCGCGACGGAGGCGTCCATCTGGTCCATCCTGTATCGGATTGGCGAGGTCGACCGCGCGTGGCGGAGCATCCCCTACGGCCACCCGATGGTGAACCAGCGCTTCCACGTGCTGGACGACGCGCTCGAGCCCTGCCCCGAGTGGGTGGCGGGGCAGCTCTACATCGGCGGGGTGGGACTGGCGCTGGGCTACCACGGCGACGCGGAGCGCACCGCCGCCCGCTTCATCGTCCACCCGCGAACCGGTGAGCGCCTCTACGCCACCGGTGACTTGGGGCGCTTCCTGCCGGACGGGAACATCGAGTTCCTCGGCCGTGAGGACTTCCAGGTCAAGATCCAGGGGCACCGCATCGAGCTGGGCGAAATCGAGGCCGCGCTCGATTCACACCCAGCCGTGAGAGGGGCCGTGGTCAAGGCGCTCGGCAAGCCGGGGGGACCGCGGCGCCTGGTGGCCTATGTCGTCCCGGACGCCACGATTCCGACCCACGTCCTCGAGAAGGAGCCCTCGGACGCGACGCTGGACGAGGCGCATGAGCCGGAGCCTCGACTGGGCGTCATCTCCGACCCCATCGCGCGCCTCGAGTTCAAGCTGAAGGGGCCTGGGCTGCGGACGGATGTCGGCGCCCGTGAGTCCATCGCGCTCGCGAAGCCGGTCCTCGACGCCGCGCGGCTCCAGGCCGTCGTCGACCGGCGCAGTCACAAGTCCTTCCGCTCGAGCCCCGTCTCCGTCGGACAGCTCTCCGAGTTGTTGAGCTGCCTGATGCAGGTCCAGCTCGAGGACTCGCTGCTCCCCAAGTACCGCTACGCGTCGGCGGGAGGGCTCTATCCGGTGCAGGTCTACCTGCACGTCAAGGCCGGGCGGGTCCAGGGGCTCGCGGGCGGGACGTACTACTACCATCCGAAGCAGCACGCGCTGGTGCTGCTCTCGCCGGACGTGGTCATGAGCCGCGTCCAGCACGCGCCGGGAAACCGGGCCACCTTCGACGACGCGGCGTTGTCCGTGTTCCTCGTCGGCCAGCTCGACGCCATCCAGCCGCTGTACGGAGACCTCGCGCGGGACTTCTGTCTGCTCGAGGCGGGCTACATCGCCCAGCTCCTGATGGGCTCGGCGGTGGGAGGCGAGCTGGGCCTGTGTCCGATTGGTGGCCTGGACTTCGAGCCGCTGCGCCAGCAGCTCGCGCTGGACGCGGGGCATGTCCTCCTGCACAGCTTCCTGGTCGGGGGCGTCGGCGCCTCGGTGAAGAAGGCCACGCCCGCGACGCGCTCGGCCCCGGCGACCTCGCTCCCCGAGGAGCTGCGGCGTCACCTGGTCGCCCGGCTCCCGGACTACATGGTCCCCACGTCCTTCGTGCTGATGGACGCGCTGCCGCTGACGTCCAACGGCAAGGTGGACCGCGACGCCCTGCGTGAGCCGAGCGACAGCGCGCAGGTGGCGCTGCCCGCGTCCCGTGCGCCGCGCACGGAGGTGGAGCGCTCCCTGGCCACCATCCTCCAGGAGGTGCTCCACCTGGACGAGGTGGACATCCACCGCAACTTCTTCGACCTGGGGGGCACGTCGGTGCAGATCGTCCAGGTCCACCGGCGGCTGCGGGAGCGGCTCCATGTGGACCTGCCCATCGCGCAGATGTTCCGGTTCACCACCGTCAGCGCGCTGGCGGAGTACGTGTCGACGCGGGGCACCGAGGCGCGACGCGAGCCTGTCCGTGAGGCGCCGCGTCCGAAGGCCGTGCCCGTGCCGAGCGCGCGTCCGGACCCCGCGCTGGAGTCGGCCATCGCCATCGTCGGGATGTCGGGCCGGTTCCCCGGCGCGAGGAACCTGGCGGAGTTCTGGCGGAACCTGTGTGACGGGGTCGAGTCGGTCTCGTTCTTCACGGAGGAGGAGCTGCGCGGCTCGGTGCTGGAGCCCTCGCACCTGGAGGACCCTCGCTACGTCCGGGCCGGCGCGGTGCTCGACGACGTGGAGCTCTTCGACGCCGAGCACTTCGGGCTGATGCCGAAGCAGGCCCGGCTCACGGACCCTCAGCACCGCATCTTCATGGAGTGTGTGTGGGAGGCCATCGAGGACGCGGGCTATGACCCGAAGCGCCTCCAGTCGCTGGTGGGCGTCTATGCTGGCTCCATCATCAGCAACTACCTCCTGTTCCACCTCGGCTCGTCGGTGGGGAGAGAGGGCGCGGTCCGAGACCTGCAGACGCTGATTGGGAACGACAAGGACTACCTGGCGACGCATGTCTCGTATCGGCTCGGACTGAAGGGGCCGAGCATCAGCGTCCAGACGGCGTGCTCCTCGTCGCTGGTGGCCGTCCACCTGGCGAGCCAGGCGCTGCGCAACCGCGAGTGCGACCTGGCGCTCGCTGGTGGCGTGGCCGTGCGGTTGCCGCAGCGCTCCGGCTATCTCTACGAGCAGGGCGGCATCCTCTCCCCGGATGGTCACTGCCGTGCGTTCGACGCGGACGCCCAGGGCACCCTCTTCGGAAGTGGCGCGGGTGTGGTGGTGCTCAAGCGCCTCGCCGACGCGCTGGCGGATGGCGATTGCATCCGCGCCGTCATCCGCGGCTCGGCGGTCAACAACGACGGCTCGGTGAAGGTTGGCTACACGGCGCCGAGCCAGGAGGGTCAGGCCGCGGTCATCGCCTCCGCGCTGACGGCCGCGGGCGTGAGCCCCCGCAGCATCGGCTACATCGAGACGCACGGGACGGGCACGCCGCTGGGCGACCAGATCGAGTTCGCCGCGCTCCAGCAGGCCTTCGGTGCCGACGCCGACGCGGTGGGCGTCTGTCCCATCGGCTCGGTGAAGACCAACGTGGGGCACCTGGAGGTCGCGGCGGGCATCGCCGGGCTCATCAAGACGGTGCTGTCGCTGCAGCACCGACGCCTTCCTCCCAGCCTGAACTTCAAGGCACCTCACCCGCAGCTCGACTTCGCGCACAGCCCCTTCTTCGTGAACACGCGGCTCGCGGAGTGGCGCGCCGCCTCGACGCCGCGCCGCGCCGGCGTGAGCTCGTTCGGCATCGGCGGGACGAACGCGCACGTGGTGCTGGAAGAGGCGCCGGAGGTGGAGAGGAAGGGTGGGGCGGAGAGGCCGAGGCACGTGCTGGCGCTGTCAGCGAGGAGCGAGAAGGCACTGAGGGAGCTTGCGGG
>NZ_SRLW01000049.1:0-42406 GCF_006518215.1 Myxococcus sp. AB025B | reverse complement strand
GGGTGGAGTTGGAGCCGGTGGGGGAGGAGCTGGGGCAGCTGCGCGTGCATGCGCTGTCCGTCAACGGGCTCTCCACCAACGGCCTGTCCACCAACGGCCTGTCCACCAACGGCCTGTCCACCAACGGCCTGTCCACCAACGGCCTGTCCACCAATGGCTTCAAGGATTGGTTCAACCAGGACCCGAGCACGGCGGACGCGGTGATGTCCTACGTGGTGACGTGCGCGGTGGCGGCGGGGCAGACGCGCACCTTCACCAACCCGGTGACGGGGGTGCAGTACACGTGGCTGGGCTCGTTGGGGCTGGCGACGAGCTGGGCGAACGGGGCGGCGGCGACGGAGGCGGAGCAGCAGGTGGTGTCCGCGTGCCTGGCGGCGCACGCGAACAAGTACGGCCTGCACGTGCCCATCTCCGTGCTGGGCCGCGTCGCGGCGACCGGCTCCTCCACGCCTCCAGCCATCCCCTACACGCAGGCGGAGCTGGACCTCTACAGCGAGAAGGAGGCCTGCTACTTCGGCAACCTCTTCGACGGCACGGGCGTGTTCGCGGCCAATGACCAGCCGTACCTCGCCGCGGAGCGGAGCACGCCTCGCACGTGTGGGCTGGCCTCGGGCACCACGCAGCAGTGCCCACCCATCACCCACCTGGGCATGTGCGCCTCGCTGTGCACGGTGGCCAGGGACGCCGGCAACAACCCCCTGCCCTACTACGCGTCGTGCATGCACAACGGGAAGACCTACCAGCCCATCACCGCGCGCATCCGCCCCGCGGAAATCTATCGGTGCGGGGATGGCGTCTGCCAGTTCACCGAGCGCTGCGGCACGGGCACCACCGCGACGAGCTGCAACGCCGACTGCGGCGCCTGCCCCTGAGGGCAGCGCGCCATCCGCTGCCGCACACTCGCGGCCGGGGCGTGGGGGCCCCTCCCCGCTGTCGGGGGGGACATCCTCGGAGGTGGTGCTAGCGTCACCCCATTCCCGAGGTCGTGTCCGACTGGGGAGGTGGCATGGACAAGCATCACGTCCTGGACGCGCCCGAGGGCGCGGACATCGCGGGCTACCGGGTGGAGGCGTTGCTGGGCGCGGGAGGGTGCGGCGTGGTGTACCGCGCCTCTCGCGACGGGGCCCCCGTGGCGCTCAAGCTGCAGTCGCTGGAGCAGTTGGGGGGCTGGGCCCTGCGCGAGGTGGCCATCCTCACGCGGCTGGCGCATCGCAACGTGGTGGGCTTCCGCGCGGGCGGGCTCTTTCCTTCCGAGTCCCCCGCGTGGCTCTACCTGGCGATGGAGTACGTGAGGGGGCGTCCGCTGGCGCAGTGGGTGGAGGAGGAGAACCCGTCCGCGAGAGGGGCCGCGACGCTGGCGCTGGGCATGGCGCGGGGGCTGGAGGCGGCGCACACGGCGGACGTGCTCCACCGCGACATCAAGGAGGACAACGTCGTCGTGCGCGAGGAGGACGGCACGCCGGTGTTGATGGACTTCGGCGTGGGGGACTACTCGGGGGCGCCCCGGCTGCCGCGCGGGGTGCTGCCACCGGGCACGCCGCGCTACCGCAGCCCGGAGGCGCTGGCGTTCCGACGCGCGCACCCCGACGGGGTGTATCCGCCCACGTCCGCGGATGACCTGTACGCGCTGGGCGTGGTGCTCTACTGGATGCTCACCGCGCGCCACCCGTTCGTGGACGTGGAGACGCCCGAGGGCGAGCTGGCCGTCATCCACCACCCTCCGGTGTCGCCGCACGTGCTCAACCCGCGGGTGCCGTGGGCGTTGAGCGAGCTGTGCTCGCGGCTGTTGTCCAAGCAGCCCTGGCGGCGCGGCACCGCGAGCACGTGGTGCGCGGTGCTGGAGGCGGAGCTCGCGTCGGCGGACGGTGCGTGGGACGCGCCGCTGTTCCCCGATGTGGCGGACGTGCCCGCCTCCACCGAGGGGACTCGGCCACCGTCGAGAGGGCGGCGCGGCGCGGCCAGCTCGGGTGGACTGCCCGCGTACCGGCCGGCGTCCGAGCCCGAGGCGCCCCGGCTCGTGGTCCGGGCACGGCCCGCGACGGGGACGGCGCGGCTCAGGGGCGTGCCGAGCCTCCTGCTCGCGGTGGTCATGGGTGCGTGTCTGGTGGGTGGCGCGTGCTGGGCCCGGCGCGCGCAGCCCTCGGTGGCGTCGGACCGCCACGCCTCCGAGACTCCGCGCGCGCGATGACACACCTCGCGCCCAAGCTTCCACCGCCCAACGGTGGCTCCGACACGGGGGCGCGCCGCCGTCGACTACCCACCGGGAAGTGCTTTCGCCGCCTCGCCAGACGACATCGGCTCCTTGCCCAGGCCGTCCTGGCGGTGTTGACTGGCGCTGTCCCCCGTCCCCGCGCGTTCCACGGGCTGGACACCTGACGCTGGGATTGCGACGTGATGACGCTACGAGCCAGGGTGCTGTTGATGTCGGCGGTGGCGCAGCGGCGAGGCACGCTGCGACGCGCCTTCCTGGCACGTCAGGGGATACCGTCCGGCCCGGAAGCTTCCAGCACGACCAGCGCGCGCGCGGCCTCGGAGGCGCTGGAGGAGACGGTGCGCGAGCGCACCGCGGAGCTCGAGGCCGCCAACGCCAAGCTGTCGCGCAGCCTGGAGCAGCTCCACGCCACCCAGGCCCAGCTGCTCTTCGCCGACCGGCTCATCGCCCTGGGCCGCATCGCCGCGGGCGTGGGCCACGAAATCAACAACCCCCTCGCCTTCATCCTCAGCAACCTGGAGTACATCCACCAGGAGCTCCAGCAGAAGGAGCAGCTGCCGGAGCGCGAGCGCCAGGAGGTGCTGGAGGCGCTCGCCGAGACGCGCGACGGCGCCGAGCGCATCCGCCTCATCGTCCGTGACTTGCAGACGCTCTCGCGCTCCGAGGACGTGGGCAGCGGCCCGTCGGACGTGGGCGCGGTGGTGCGCACCGCGGCGAAGATGGCCATGCACGAGCTGCGGCACCGCGCGCGCCTGGTGGTCGAGTGCGACGGCGTGCCCCCGGTGCAGGGCAACGGCGCCCGGCTGGGTCAGGTGTTCCTGAACCTGCTGCTCAACGCGGCGCAGGCCATCGTCCCCGGTCAGGTGGAGCTCAACGAGGTGCGCGTCGTCGCGAGCGAGGCGATGCCGGGGCGCGTCGTCGCGGTGGAGGTGCGCGACACCGGCTGCGGCATCTCCCCCGAGCACCGCGAGCGCATCTTCGACCCGTTCTTCACCACCAAGCCCCTGGGCGTGGGCACCGGCCTGGGCCTCGCCGTCTGCCACGGCATCGTCACGTCGCTGGGCGGCACCCTCACGCTGGAGAGCGCGCCCGGCCGGGGCAGCATCTTCCGCGTCACCCTGCCCGTGGCCGGCGCCTTCGCCCAGCCCCCACGGCAACTGGACGCGGCGCTCTGACCACCTGGCTGTCGTAGGGCGTCATGCCCTCCATCGGCGGCGCGTACAGGTGCAACGACACCGCGCCCCGACGCGACGAGTTGTGCACGCGGTGGATGGTGTCCGACGCCTCGAGCAACAAGTCGCCCTCCCGCGCGCGCTCGACGACGGCCGGCAGCAGCCTGTCTCCCGCCCAGTCGTAACGCGTCTCGTCCAGGCTCCCCTGCACGAGCAGCGACACGCCGGCGGAGCCGCCATGGTCATGCACGAGCGAGCCCTGCCCCGGCCTCCAGCACACGAGCAGCAGCTCACACGCGTCCGTCTTCGCCAGCGTCCTGCGCACGTAGCGCGCGTCGTCGAACCGGACGAGCGAGCCCAGCAGCCCCCAGTCGGGGCGGCTGTCACGAAGCCGCTCCATCAGCCACGTCAGCGACGGGACGGCGTCCCGACCCTCTGGCAGTGACCAGCCGAGCAGGCTCTTCGTGTCCGGGACCTCACGGTCCCACTCTCCTATGGTGGAGCGCTCTCGCATGGGTCCTCCCGGGATGTGCGTGGGAGTGTGGACACGCCCTCAGACCCTGACCAGGGGTTGCCATCCGATTGTCCACACCGCCAGCGTGGATGCCGTCACGCGCAGGCGGACATAGGATTGCGGCGTGCAAGGACACAGCAGCCCATGGGATGTGGCCATCGTCGGGGGCGGGGCCAGCGGAACATTGTTGGCCATCCACCTCCTGAAGCAGGCACGCGCGCCCCTGCGGGTGCTGCTGCTGGAGCGAGGCCGGAGCGTGGGCCAGGGGCTCGCCTACTCGACCCGCAGCCAGCGTCATCTGCTCAACGTCCCCGCCGGGCGCATGGGCGCCTTCATGGAGGACCCGGAGCACTTCCTGCGCGCCGTGCGGCGACAGGCGCCCGACACGGCGCCCGGAGACTTCGTCCCCCGGCAGCGCTATGGCCAATACCTGGCGGAGGTGCTGGAGGAGACCCGCGCGCGCGCGGCCCCGGGGGTGCGGCTGGAGACCAGGTTTGCGCAGGTGGTCTCGATGCGCGAGCACGGCGGCCTGGTGACGCTGACGACCGGGGACGGCGCGGAGCACGTCGCGCGCCGCGCGGTGCTGGCGCTGGGCAACGCGGACCCCGCGGACCTCCGGGTGGAGGACGGCGGGCTGTACGCGAGCCCCCACTACCACCGCTCGCCGTGGGTCCCTGACGCGCTCGCCGGCATCGGCGCGAAGGACGCGGTGCTGCTCATCGGCACGGGGCTCACCATGGTGGACGCCGTGCTGTCGCTGGAGGAGCAGGGCCACACGGGCCCCATGTACGCGCTGTCGCGGCACGGGCTGCTGCCCCACCGGCACCTGCGCGCCTCCGCGGGGACGTACGACTCGCCCGGCATCCGCGACGTGCTGCGCGCGCTGCGACGCGAGGGCTTGCGGCCCCAGGACGACACCACCCCGCACCCCATCCCCGTGCGCGTGCGCGCGCTGCTGCGGGTGCTGCGGCGCGAGGTGCGCCGGGCCACGGACGCGGGGGCCAGCTGGCGCGCGGTGGTGGATGCGCTGAGGCCGGTGACGGTGCCCCTGTGGCAGCGGCTGTCGGACGTGGAGCGACGGCGCTTCCTGCGCCACCTGCGCTCCTACTGGGACGTCCACCGCCACCGGATGGCGCCCGGCGTCGCCGAGGGGCTCGAGCAGCTGATGGAAACAGGACGACTGACGGTGCGCGCGGCCCGGGTGCGCGGCTTCCGGCTGGACGACACCGGCACGGTCCACGCGCGAATCCTCCCGCGAGGCGAGGGCCGCGAGGAGCACCTCCAGGTCCGCCACGTGGTGAACTGCACCGGCCCCGAGGGCACCGTCACCCGACACGGCCACCCGCTGCTCAAGCGCCTGGCGGACGAGGGGCGGCTGCGGCCGGACGCGCTCGGCATGGGCCTGGACACCGACAGCCACGGCGCCCTGCTGGACGCGAGCGGGCGGACAGGAGGGCTCCTCTATACGCTGGGGCCCCTGCGCCGGGGGGAGCTGTGGGAGACCACGGCCGTGCCGGAGATTCGCGCCCAGGCCCGCGCGCTCGCGGACCACCTGCTGGCCCGGCTGAACCATGGCCTCCTGCCTCCCCGCCGCAGTGCCGGCTGACCCTCGGGCCGGACGCTGGCCCCCGGGCCCAGACGGCGAGTGAAGTCACGGAAGGATGACGCGGCGAGTCCCCCGAGCGGAGGTTTCATGCGAGGCTCCGCCCGCCGGACTCCCCCTCATGGCCCTCCACCGTCCCCTCTACACCCTCGCTGGCGGCGCACTCGCCGTCCTCCTCGCCTGCGGGGGCGGGTGGGCGTACGTGAAGCTGCGCACGGGGCCCCTGGAGGAGCGGCTGGTGCGGGAGGTGGGGGAGCTGTCGCGCACGAGCTACGCGCGGCCCTCACACGTGAATCCCTCGGTCCCGGGCAGCTTCGCGCGCCACCTGGAGCCGCTGCTCGAGCCCGTGCTGCAGCTGTATCAGGAGCAACAGAAGCCACAGGGGAACTCGGCGCAGGGGCAGCCCTGTCGGGACGTGGCGGACGGGAAGCTGCCCACGTCGGCGCTGACGCAGGGCTGTGAGCAGGCGCTGGAGCGGGCCCGGCCGTTGCTCGCGCGGGTGCTGCTGGCGACGCACGCGGAGGTGGGGGGGCTGCCCGAGCGCTTGGGGGCGCTGGCGCCCCTCACGCCCGCCCGCGCCAATGGCCGGTTCGCGCTGATGTACGTGGTGCACCTGGCGGCGTTGGAGACGCGGGTGCGGCTGTCCCACGGGCAGGCCTCGGCGGCGCTGGATGTGTGTCTGGACGCGCTGGCGCTCAGCCGGGAGCTGGAGCTGGGGGGAGGCATGGAGGGGCAGCTGCTCTCCGCCACGGGCCATGGCGTGCTCTATCACCCCTGCGCGGACGCGCTGGACGCCGCGCCGCTGGAGCGCAAGCGCCTGGCGATTTCGCAGCTGGCGCGCCTGGCGGATGGGTACGCGCCCTTCTCCGTCACGCTGCGGCAGGAGTCGGTGCTGCTGCAGCTGGTCCACTTCCGGCCGCTGCTCTCCGAGCAGACGCTGGCGCGGCTGCCGGCGGGGAGCCAGGACATCGTCCCGCCGGAGCTGCTGGGACTCGCGCCTCCGGACGACAACGCGCTGACGGCGCGGCGCGCGTGGTGGCGGTTGGTGGAGGGCTTCGACGCGCTGACGGCCGTCGCGGACCTGCCCACGGGGGCGCGCCGGCGCGCGTTCGCGCTGCTGGAGCTGGGCACGCTCAGCCTCCACGGCCCGGACGTCGTCACGTATGGCGAGTACGCGGAGCGGTTGGATTTGCGCCGGCTGCAGCACGACGCGCTCATCACGCTGGCGGAGGTGGACCTGGCGCGCGCCGAGCGGGGGCACTGGCCGGACTCGCCGCCCCGACACAAGGACTCCTCCTTCGTGCTGGAGCCGATGGGGCCCACCGAGGCCCGGCTGCGTCCCTGCTCGCGCGCGTACGCGGCCCAGGGGCTGCGCGTGACGGCGGACCTGGCGCGACAGCCGGGGCCCTGACGCACGGCGTCCACGCAAGCCTCCCGGGACTGCAGGCGAGCAGACCCCGGTCAGCGGCCTGCCCGGCAGGTGCGCCAGGGCTACCTTGCCTGAGGACGCCGAGCCAGAGCCCTGGAGGGGGAGATGAATCCACCACACGCACGTCGTGCGGCGTCGGACGCGCACGGGGCTCGTCGCGAGGAGTCTGCACGCGAGGCATGGTGCTCGCCCGATGCTCGTCGGCGCGTGCCGGACGCGTACGAGCCTCGGCGCGTGGCCCCGGAGCAAGCGGCGCGAAGCGCACTCCTCTCTTGTCGTCTCACACCGGACGCGAACGGGCCTCGGCGCGTGGCCCCGGAGCAAGCGGCGCGAAGCGCACTCCTCTCTTGTCGTCTCACACCGGACGCGAACGGGCCCCGGCGCGTGGACCCGGAGCAAGCGGCGCGGAGTTCGCCTGACGCACGTCATCTCGCACCGAACCCGCACGAGACTCGTCACGCGGAGCTGGCGCCATGATGGCGCGCCGCTTCGTCGCGGACCTCGACTCGTCGGCCGCGCTGCTGCGGGCGCTCGCGGCCTTCCTGCATGGCCGGGACGCCCCCGCGCTGGGCGCCCACCGCCACACGCATCCGCTGTTCGAGGCACTGGCGCCCGCCGTCAACCGCCTGTCGGTGCCGCTGCGCGAGAGCGCGTGGGTGCGCGGCGCGCTGGCGGAGGCGCTGACGCCGAAGGCGCTCGCGCGCTTCGACGCGGAGGCCCTCGCGCGCTGGGTGGTGAGCCGCTACCCGAGACGCCGCTATCCCGCGGCCGTGGTCGGCGCCACCAACGGCGCGCTCGTCCACCTGTGCGCCGCGCTCGGAATCCCCTGGCTGCCGCAGACGCACCTGCTGTCCGTGCGCCATGACGGCCAGGTGCCCGTGGACGAGCCGATGAAGACCCTCGGCTTCGCGCGCGAGCCCGCACGTCGTCTGCTGGAATCCCATCCGGAGCTGCAGCTCCACCACACCCACGACGCCAACCACGACCGGCTCCTCCTCCAGGGACTGACGCACTTCCGGGTGAAGCGGCGCGGGCTGAGCCCCGCGTACATCCGCTTCCTGGAGGAGGCGCTGGAGCCCGGCGCCACCCTCTTCGTGTCCGAGTGCGAGCTGCGCTGGCCCACGCTCCAACAGGGCGAGCGACACGTCTTCCAGCAAGGCTCGCTCGGGGGCGCGAGCCCGGACGAGTACTACCTGGGCGGCCCTCGCGTGGAGGCCTACCTGCGCCAGCAGGGCTCGTCCCTGACGCGCTGGCCGTCACCCCCGCCCGACAGCGACAGCCCGGAGGCGGAGTGGGGCTTCGAGCCCGCCCTGCGCGACGACTTGCTGCGGCTCGCACGCAAGCGGCGCTGGAGGCTCAAGCGCATCGTCTACCCGGAGCCGGAGGCGCTCAGCCCGCTGGTGGCGGACCTGTACCGGCACTGGTACCACGAGCGGAAGATGCCGTCCGTCAAGCTGCTGGCGGAGTGCTCCATCCTGCTGGAGCCCTGGTGGACGCTGCGCACCGGCGCGGTGCCGTTCTGGATGGTGCTCAACACGCGGGCCTCGGCGCGCGCGCTCGAGCGCTACCTGGACCGCTCCACGCCGTGGGACGCGATGTACCTGACGCTCTGCTCACGCGGGGTGGAGTCCATCGGCCTCGCCACGATGGAGCACTGGCGCGCGCTGCTGTCACGAGGCCGCACCCGGGGCCAGCTGCTCGGCGTGGACGCGCGCGAGTACCCGCGCGACTTCGCATCCTTCGTGCGCTACCACCCGGCGATGCGGCGCGCGCTGTCCGCGCATCACTCCACCCGCGAGCGCTTGAGGCCGGAGCGCCTGGACGCGTTCCTGAAGCAGCACGGCGAGCGGTACGCGGTGCAATGGCTGGAGGCGGACGTGCGCCCGCGCCACCAGAGCGCGGGCGTGGCCTCCTCCTGGTTCCTGTGACGACGCCTCAGGCGGCCGACACCGCCACCGAGCCGAGTCCCTCGACGACGAGCTTCACCCGGTCTCCGGGCTGGAACATGTGCGCGATGGTCGCCGCGCCCGCCAGGACGATGCTCCCCGCGGGCAGCACCTGTCCGCGCTTGGCGAGCAGCTCGCACAGCTGCACCAACGACAACACGGGGTCCCCGGAGATGGCGTCCGAGCGGGCCGAGTGCGCCAGCGCGTCGTTCACGAACATCTTCATCTCCAGCCGCGTCAAATCCATGGCGCGCGGCGGGTGCTCCTGGGTCGCCAGGACGAACAGGGACGAGGACGCGTTGTCCGCCACCACGTCCGGCAGGGAGAAGTACTTGAAGTCGCGGTAGCGCGAGTCGAGGATCTCCATCGCCGCGAACACGGACTCACACGCATCCAGCGCCTCGTCGCGCGTCACGGTGCCCTTGAGCTCGCGCGCGGTGCGGAAGGCAATCTCGGGCTCGATTTTCGGGTGGATGCCCTGGGCGAGCGACACCACGCCGTCCGCCTGCACGCGCATCTTGTCCGTGAGGACGCCATACACGGGCGAGTCCAGGTTCATCTGCCGGCGCTTGGCCTCGGACGTCAGGCCCATCTTCAAGCCCACCAGGCGCTCACCGGCCGCGAGCCGCAGCTTCAGCCCCTCCTCCTGGATGGCGTACGCGTCCGGCACGGACAGCGCGGGCAGCTCGTTGGTGAGGGGCGGCACCTCCCGCCGCTCCCGCCTCGCGTCGTCCAGTCGTCGGGCCAGCTCCGCGGGGTTCACAGTCCCAGTCATCGCATCCCTCTTCTGAGTCCGCGGCGCGGAGAGCCGGCGCCGGGGGGCGCGCAGCAGAGCAGCTTTCGCGGTGTCGGGCGAGGGTTGCTCGCATCGGCCGTCACCGGGGTATAAGCCCGAGGACCCGGGAATGGGGGTGTCTCCCGGGCTGGCATCGAGCGGTCGCCAGGCGGCATCACCCCGACGAGACCTCCCGGCCGGGGCGGGCTCCACCGAAGCAAGGACTCGACTTCATGCGCTACTCTTGGCTCTTCGCGGCAGTGCTGCTTCCCTCTTCCATCGCGCTGGCGGATGACCGCGGCCGACACACCCACGATGGCTTCTACCTGCGCGGTCAGCTCGGCCTGGGCTACACGCACTCGGCCGCCGTGGGACAAGGCGTGGACCTGGCCCTCAAGGGCGGCGCGGGCACGCTCAACCTGGAGCTGGGCTTCGCGCCCATCAACAACTTCATCCTCTACGGAAAGCTGTTCGGCACCTCCACACCCAACCCGGACATCGAGGTGGAGGGCGTCACCATCGAGGGGGACGAGGACGACGACGTGGCCAGCAACTACGCCGCCATCGGCGTGGGCCTCGCGTACTACTTCATGCCCGTCAACTTCTACCTCTCCGGCGCGGTGGTGGCCAACCAGCTCAGCGCCTCGTACGAGGGCGAGACGGAGGCGGAGACCGACACCGGCGTGGGCCTGCACCTGGGCCTGGGCAAGGAGTGGTGGGTGAGCGACAACTGGGGCGTGGGCATCGGCGCGGAGCTGGCGCTGGGCCGCATCCGCGGCGAGGGCAACGACGACTGGAACGTCACCCACTTCTCGCTGCTGTTCACCGCGACCTTCAACTGACGTGAGGTCGCGCGCCGGGCCGTGACGCCTCCTCGAGCCGAGGAGCTCACGGCCCGGTCCGTGCCCATCCGGTCTTCGTGTCGCCCCGCCATGGCTTCCCGGTCAGGGGCGGTGCCGCTCGGACTCCTTGAAGAACTGGGTGAGCGAGCAGTCCAGCAGCGACTGGCGCGACTGCAGGTACCGTCGGGCGCGAAGGAAAGGCAGCCACACGCGCTCGCCGACCCGCACCTGGGACTCCTCCAACTTCCGCCGCGGCACCCAGGTGCCGCCGAGCCGCCGTACCAGCATACCGCCCAGATATGCCCCCAGCGCTGGCGCGGTATGACTGTCGATGAGCTCGCGCTCGTACCTCTCCGGGAAGTTCTCCCTCCAGAAGTAGAAGTCCAGGTCCGTGAGGGACTCGGGGGTCTCCTCCATGATGGAGGGCACCTTCGTATGCAGCGCGGCCACGAGTTCCTCGGACAGCTCCGCGTAGGAAGTGAGGACGCTCTCCGGACTCTCCACGTCTGACGGCAGCGCGACGGGCAGCCACTCCTCCGGCGCCGGGGGCCGGAACGCGTTGAGTTCGGCAATCTTCTTCTGACGCTCGCCGATGGCGAACTCATCCGGCAGCCGCGAGAGGAATGGAGCCACGTCCGGGTGGAAGCTCGGCTCGACAGGCACCAGCGCGGCGCTGCGCTCCTTGAGCGCCCTCAGCACCGTGTCGAAGTCGAGGTCCGGGCGCAGGTGGACATGCGCTCGCGCTTGGGCCACGCGCGCCTCATCGCTCGCGAAGTCAGCGGCGGTGGGACGCAGCACCAGCAGGATGGCACCGTTGGGCAACTCCTCCACCAGGTGCGCGGGGGTCGACAACACCCGCTCACGCCCCACGCTTTCCACCAACTCCGGACCGAAGATGTTCAGCCAGAACAGCTCATAAATCTTGTCGAAGCCATCTCGCCTCGTCACTTCATCTTCGCGACCAAAGTTGGGGTAATCCGCCAGCTGCCTGTCGGCCATGCTGTGAGCCATGGCATTGACGACTGCGTAGCTCGAGGCCCATGCACGGATCATCTGCACGAACTTTCGGCAGCGCTCCACCTGCCCAAAGAAAGTCTGCGGCTGGACCGCGATCCAGATGTGCAGCCTGCATTCATCGGGCTCCAAGAATAGCCGAAGCGTCATGTCCAACGAGGGACGATTCGTGCGGTAGAACCCAACGACAGCGCTGCTCTCATCACGCTCTTCGTCAAATGCTTTCCAAAATGCAGCGCGAGAATATTTGCGCTGTCGCTTCCCCTCGACAACCTCCGGCATCCAATCGGCTGAATATTCTTCAAGAGCCAGAAGGAACGGCGCCAGCGCGTGCTCGACCCCCTCTTGATGGCCAAAGATACCTTCGAGGGAAAGGCGGAGAACGTCTTCCGAGGCGACCTCGCGGAGTTCAAGCACTTTCATTCGAACGACACCTCCACTCCCTTGACCTTCCTTTCAGTGATGCGCACGGACTCCCTCATTGCATCGAAATTCGAGGGTTTCAGTGGCCCCCCTTCGTAGACGAGGCGCACCCGCAGAACTTTCGCTTGCTGCCTGATGTGGGGCCTCAGGATGCTCAACGTCTCACCGTAGTACGTCAAAGCAGCGCTAGCATCCGTGATCATCTGTGCCTGGAGGGCCTTGTCCTTCAGTTGTGACAGCTCCCGACTCTTGAAGCTGAAGGTCTCCACGCGGGGTGACTGGCCGGGGGGCGGCCGCTCCTCGATGACGAGCACGTCCGCGAAGCGCAGGTCCGCCTTCATCACTCCCACGTGTGTCTCGATGCGCGGCTGGTCGAAGTCCTTCAGCCAGCGCCGCTGCCCTCGCGGAAGCGCCGCGTCCGCCTCCAGTATGGCGACCATGGTCTTCTCGAAGGCCAGGCCACGCGCATACCTGTCTCGCATCGCCCGGTAGCCCGCCCACTCCAGTGGCCCCTTCTGCGCGACGCCCGTCTCGAACTCAGCCGTCCTCCTCTCCAGGTACGACAAATACTCCGGCCAGCGCGCGTTCACCTCCGCGCCGCGTGGCGTCGCCTTCAACAAGGCCTCTCGGTGCCTCTCCAGCAACCTCACCTCCACCGGCAGACGCCCGCCCGCCGCCTCCGCCTCCGCCTGCTTCAGCTTTGCTTCCGCCACCTCCGCGCGGAGTCCGGCCGCCTCCGGTGGCAGGGACGGGGTGCCACCACCTGGCGTCCTACCGCCGCTCGTTGCGCTGGCCCGCGCGGACTCCCGATACCGCTCCGCCAGCATGGCCTGCGCCTTCGGCAGGTTGCCTCGCGCTTCATGCAGGGCGATGACACCAGCCGGCCCTTCTACCGCCGCGAAGAGAGCAACCTCACGCCTGCCCCTGAATAGGGAGACGAACTCGCCGACCACGGCGGAGCCGAATTGCTCCTCCATCTCTTTCACGATCGCCTTCAGTGCTTCGACGTCCGGAGCAGAGACTCGCCGCAGACCGCCGGGCCTGGACTCCACCAGCGCCCGCGCGCCCTTGCTCCCGGCATACAGCGCCACCACCAGCGCGGCCGGTGCCAGCTCCATCGTGGCCTGCTCGTACCTGCCCTGCGCCAACGAGCGCGCCCCGTGCCCCGTCCCCACCACCAGGTGGTAGAAGCCCATCGGCACTCCAAACGTCAGGCTGTCGAAGGCTCCCGCCGCGACACTCCCAGGCGCGTAGTGCCTCTGCATCAACTCCTTCTGCACGTCGTCGAGGACTTCCTGGTAGCGCGGGGGCATCTGCCCACCCATGGCCATCAACTCCGTATACCGGGCCTCGCCACTCACCAGGCTGCTGGAGAGCATGTCCCGGCCCGCTCGTCCCAGCCCCCGCAGCACGTCTCGCCCCTGCTCCCCACGCTCCGGGAAGCCCTCCAGCGCGAGGCCTCGCTGTTTCAGCTCCTCACGGACGACGGGCATGCTCCCCAGCGTCTCGCCCAGTTGCTTGTCACGCGACAGCCGCCGCACCACCTCGCGCAGCTCGTCGTCGAAGGCCGAGTGCAGGACGAAGAGGGCAAGCACCTCCGCATACGGCACCCCGTACTTCTCCACCGCCGTGACGAGGAAGGCCGCGCGCTTGCGGCCCAGCACTCCCGAGGCCCTTGCGTCCATCGGCCCCAGGGCCCCCAGGCGCACCGCGTCCCAGTCCGTGAGCGACTCCACCAACGCGGCCATGTCCACCCCGCGCTGCATCGCCACGAACTCCCCGGGCGAACCACACCCAAGGAACGACTCCACCACCTCTCGGCTGGGCGCCAGCTCGGGCCAGCCCACGGGCAAGGCCGTGCCACCACAAACCACTCGGGTCACCGACTTCGAGCCAGTGGCTCCCGCCCCTTCGCTCCCGTCCGACAAGGGCTCTCGTCGAAGGTGCAACGGCACGTCTTCCGATGAGGCCACCTCCTCCTCCGGCGATGCCCCCGCCCCCCTCATCACCTGGCCGGACGCGGAGAAGGCACCGAAGGCCAGCACGTCTGTCGGGCCTGGGTTCGCCGGCAACGAAGCGCACCCGGACACCAGCAACGCCACCCACACGAAGACGGACACACCGCGCCACCACCGCTCACCTCGCATCGTCCGCCCCATGCCCCAGCGCCAGAGCGGCGGCCCCCGCTACCGACACGTCTTCGCCAGCAGAGGTCAGTGCCTCCACCCACGTCATTCCAGGCAACACCACGACCGCCCAGCGCACGCGCATCGACGTCTCCCGTGAAGGCCCCGAAGGTGAGGCCATGGGCAAGGATTCCCTTCCGGTCCGACAGGGCGTCCAGCCGGAGGGAATGCATGGCTCGACGGAAGTCGCCGACGACCCGACCTCGCCGGGCCATCAGCCGCCGTGTCACGTCACGGCCCAGACCGTGTCAGACGCTCAGCCCTGCTGGTTGAGCCCGGCGACCATGGCGCGCACGGCGGCGCGCGGGCTCAGGCGCACCATGAAGGCCCCCACCGCGTTGGCCACGCCGTGGATGGCCAGCACGCGCCCGCGCATCATCTTCGCGTACGCGTGCTCCACCACGTCCGGGGCCTTGGCCACGCCGGTGCGCTGGAACAGGCGGGTCTTGTCGTTGCCCGCGCGCTGGGCGAACTCGGTGTGCGTCGCGCCGGGGCAGTGGCACGTCACCGTCACGCCCGTGCCCTTCAGCTCGTAGGAGAGCGCCTCCGACAGCGACACCACGAAGGCCTTGGTCGCGTAGTACGTGGCCATGTAGGGCCCTGGCTGGAAGCCGGCGGTGGAGGCGACGTTGAGGATGCGGCCGTGGCCGCGCTCGCGCATGGGCCGGGCGAACAGGTGCGTGAGCTTCAACAGCGCGGTGCAGTTGACCTCCACCATCTCCCCCTCGCGCTTCACGTCCTGGTCCAGGAAGGGGCCTGCGGAGCCGAAGCCCGCGTTGTTGACGAGGAACTCCACCGCGAGGCCGCGCTCGGCCACCTGCGCGAAGAGCTGCTCGGGCGCCTCCGGCCGCGTCAAATCCGCGGGCAGCACGTGGGCTGTCACCCCGTGCTCCTTCTGGAGCGTCGCGGCGAGCGCCTCCAGGCGCTCGGCGCTGCGGGCGACGAGGATGACGTCGTGTCCGTCCCGAGCGAAGCGCCGCGCGAACTGCTCACCCAACCCCGCCGATGCACCGGTGATGAGGGCCACCTTGCGTGACATGTTGTTTCCTCCCGGGGCGTTTATAGCCGAGCGGGAGCGGGACGCACGTCAGGTGCTCTCGCGTCGGGGCAGGGTCACCTCGAAGTGGCTGCCCTTCTGCGGCTCGCTCGCCACCTGGATGGTGCCGCCGTGGGCCTCGACGATCTGCCGGGTGACGTAGAGCCCCAGGCCCAGGCCGCCGTAGTGACGCTCGCTGACGGCGCGGCCGAAGCGCTCGAAGATGTGGGACTGGTACTCGCGCGCGATGCCGATGCCCGCGTCCTCCACGCGCACCACCACGTCCTCCCCCGCGCCCTCCAGCTCCACGCGCACCGGCTGCCCCGCGCCGTACTTCAGCGCGTTGGCGAGCAGGTGCGTCAACACCTGCTCCAGCCGGGCGCGGTCCCAGTGCCCCTTCACGTCCCCGTGCGTGGTGAGCGACACCTCGCTGCCTGCCTGACTCGAGGCGAGCGCCAGGCGCGTCTTCACCTCGCGCGCCAGCACCTCCAGGTCCACGTCCTCACGGTGCAAGGACAGCCGTCCGCTGGACATGCGCGAGACATCGAGCAGCCCGTGCACCAGCCCCGACAGCTTGTCCACCTGGCGCTGCACGACGTCCAGCTGCGAGAGCACCAGCGACGTGGGCAGGTAGGGCTTGTCCTTGCGCGTCTGCTGCCGCAGCCACTGCAGGCGCAGTTGAAGGGGCGTGAGCGGCGTCTTGAGCTCGTGGCTGGCCACGGCGAGGAACTCGTCGCGCAAGAGCACCGAGCGGCGCGCCTCGCGGTAGAGCCGGGCGTTGTCCAGGAACAGCGCCGCGCGGCGGGCCAGGTCCTGCGCTGTCTCCAGGTCCGCCTGGCTGTAGTGGCGCGAGGGGCGCACGGCGAGGAACGTGAGCGCCCCCAGCGAGCGTCCCCGCGCGACGAGCGGCACGGACAGGATGCCGTGGAAGCCCACCTCGCGCATGGTCTCGTAGTGCGCCTCGCTCACCGACACCCGATGCAGCCACGCGTCGTCGACGTCATCGACGAGCAGGGACTCGGCGTGACGGGCCACGCGCGTGGTCGGGTGGGAGCTGCCCTCGGGCCCCGGGGGGAACTCACGCACGCGCAGGGCGAGCGGCGCATCGCGCGCGTCGGCGTGCGCCACGGACGTGCGCTGCACGGTGCCCCCCTCGTCGATGATGTCGACGAAGCACCAGTCCGCCATCACGGGCACGCTGAGCCGGGCCAGCGTATCGAGCGTCACCTTGGGGTCGAGCGACGACGAGGCCAGCAGGCGGCTGGCGTCGGAGAGGAAGGCCGCGCGGTGCTCGGCGTCCTCGGCCTCCGTGCGCGCCTGTTGCTCCTCGCGCAGCAGGCGGGCGGACTCCAGCGCCAGGCCCGCGAGGCGGGCGAGCCGGGAGAGGGCCACCTCGTCCTCGCGGCTGAAGTCCCCCACCTCCCGGTCGAAGAGGTAGAGCACCCCCGCGTTCGAGGGCAGCGCCACCGCCAGGCGCCCCCGGGGCTCCGCGGCCCCCGTGGCGGCGCGGCGCCCCCGCCGGGCTCGGCCGCCTCCCGAGGGCACGGCGTACCCGCCCCAGACCTCGTAGGCGCGCGAGAGCGAGGTGACGCTCGCCCCCCCAGTCCTGCCGGGAGCAGGCGTCAGCACCACGGTCGCCTGGTGCGCGCGCGTCAGCCGGCGGGCGACCTCCACGAGCACCGTGAGCGCCTCCTCGACGGTGGCCGCCGAGAGGAGCTGCCGTGAGTCCGCATCCGCCGCCGCGCGCGCCTCTTCCTCGGACATCGGCGCGACAGGTTCCATGGGCATGTCTGACTCCCTTTACACACAACCCGGCCCGGCCCCTCGCGCCTCCAGTCCTCCGTATTCCCCCGCCGCTCGCCCACCCTCCAGGCAGCCGGAGTCGTCACCCGTTTGACGCGAGAGGACGACGCTCCGAGGCGCGCTTTCCGTGATGCTGGTGACGGCTGGCTCGGTTGCGTACATTGCGCCCCGTTCGACCCGGGCCCCCGCGCTCCCCCTGTCTCCCGGCACCCGAGGGACCAGGCGCTCGCGAGCCATCCCGGGGACGGGCGCACGGAGGGCTCGGACATGCAGAAGGTGCTCAACTACATCGGCGGAGAGCTCATCCCCGCGCGCGGCGGCCAGTGGCTGGACAAGCCCGAGCCCGCGACGGGCAAGGGCTACGCGCAGGTGCCGGACTCGGACGCCACGGACCTCCAGCACGCGGTGGAGGCCGCCCAGCGCGCCTTCCCGGCCTGGGCCGCCACGCCCGCCGCCGAGCGCTCGCGCCTCCTGCGCAAGGTGGCGGACACGATTCGCGAGCGCCTGGACGCGTTCGCCCGCGCGGAGTCCATCGACTCCGGCAAGCCGCTGTCGGTGGCGTCCACGGTGGACATCCCGCGCAGCATCCTCAACTTCGAGTTCTTCGCGGACGCGGTGACGCAGTTCTCCAGCGAGGCGCACGCCACGGACGGCGTCGCGCTCAACTACACGCTGCGCTCGCCGCTGGGCGTGGTGGGCTGCATCTCGCCGTGGAACCTGCCCTTGTACCTGCTGACGTGGAAGCTCGCGCCCGCGCTGGCCATCGGCAACTGCGTGGTGGCCAAGCCCTCCGAAGTCACCCCGATGACGGCGTTCCTGTTGTCGCAGGTGTGCCGCGACGTGGGCCTGCCGCCCGGCGTGCTCAACATCGTCCACGGCCTGGGCCCCAAGGTGGGCGCGGCCATGAGCGAGCATCCGGACATCCCGGCCATCTCCTTCACCGGCAGCACCCGCGTGGGCGCGGAGATTGCCCGCGTGGCCGCGCCGAGCTTCAAGAAGCTGTCGCTGGAGATGGGCGGGAAGAACCCCAACGTCATCTTCGAGGACTGCGACTTCGAGGAGGCGCTGGCGACGACGGTGCGCTCGTCGTTCTCCAACCAGGGGCAGATCTGCCTCTGCGGCCCGCGCATCTTCGTGCAGCGCCCCCTCTATGAGCGCTTCCGGGACGCGCTGGTGGCGCGCACGCAGGCGCTCAAGGTGGGCGACCCGCTGGAGGCCGGCACCGAGCAGGGCGCGCTGGTGTCGCAGCAGCACTTCGACAAGGTGATGGGCTACATCGACCTGGCGAAGCAGGAGGGCGGGCGCGTGCTCGCGGGTGGCAAGCGCGCGAGCCTGGCGGGCCGCTGCCGCGAGGGCTGGTTCGTGGAGCCCACGCTCATCGAGGGCCTGGACGCAAGCTGCCGCACCAACCAGGAGGAGATCTTCGGCCCGGTGGCCACGCTCATCCCGTTCGACACCGAGGACGAGGTGCTCGCGTGGGCGAACTCGACGAAGTACGGCCTGGCGGCGAGCGTGTGGACGCGGGACGTGAAGCGGGCGCACCGCTTCGCCTCGCGGCTGCACAGCGGAATCGTGTGGGTGAACTGCTGGATGCTGCGCGACTTGCGCACGCCGTTCGGCGGGGTGAAGGACTCGGGGGTGGGGCGCGAGGGCGGCTGGGAGGCGCTGCGCTTCTTCACCGAGCCGAAGAACGTGTGCATCAAGCTGTGACGCGCTGGACGGAGACGCGACGTGAGCACCAGTGAGCGAGTCGATTCCCAGAAGGCCCCGGAGCCGGTGGGCCTGTATCCCCACGCACGGCGTGTGGGCAACTTGTTGTTCCTGTCGGGCGTGGGCCCGCGCGAGCGCGGGACGAAGAAGATTCCCGGCGTGGAGCTGGACGCCGAGGGCAACATCACCTCGTACGACATCGAGGCGCAGTGCCACTCGGTGTTCCGCAACGTCCGCTACATCCTGGAGGACGCGGGCTCCTCCTGGGACAAGCTGGTGGACGTCACGGTGTACCTGACGGACATGAAGAAGGACTTCCCCACGTACAACCGCCTGTGGGCGGAGTACTTCAAGGACAACCCGCCGTGCAGGACGACGCTCGAGATCAACCGGCTGCCCACGCCGATCGCCATCGAGCTCAAGTGCATCGCCACCATCGGAGATGAATGAATGGGCCGGCTGACCCCCATCAACTTCAAGAAGTGGATCGACGAGCACCGCCACCTGCTCAAGCCGCCCGTCGGCAACCAGCAGGTGTGGGCGGACCGTGAGTTCATGGTCACCGTCGTCGGCGGTCCCAACTCGCGCACGGACTTCCACATCAACGAGGGCGAGGAGTTCTTCTACCAGTTGGAGGGCACGATGAACCTGCGCGTGCTCGACGAAGGCAAGCCCGTGGACATCCCCATCTCCGAGGGCGAAATCTTCCTGCTGCCGCCCAAGGTGCCGCACTCGCCCCAGCGCCCCGCGGGCACGGTGGGGCTGGTGCTGGAGCGCCGCCGCCTGCCGCATGAGCTGGATGGCTTCATGTGGATGTGCCCCTCCTGCGGCGAGAAGCTCTACGAGGAGTTCGTGCACGTCACGAATCTGGTGACGCAGCTGCCGCCCATCTTCGAGCACTTCTACGGCAACGACGCGAACTGCACCTGCAAGAAGTGCGGGACGAAGGTGACCAAGGGAGGGCCTTCTCGTTGAAGGTCGACATCCACACGCACCTGCTGCCCGAGAAGCTGCCGCGCTTCGCCGAGCGCTACGGGTACGGCGGCTTCATCACGCTGGACCACCACGCGCCGTGCCGCGCGCGGATGCTGCGCGACGACGGGAAGTTCTTCCGGGAGGTCGAGAGCAACTGCTGGGACCCGGTGAAGCGCATCGAGGAATGCGACGACGTGGGCGTCCACGTGCAGGTCCTCTCCACCGTGCCGGTGATGTTCAGCTACTGGACGCAGCCGGAGCACGGGCTGGACCTGTCGCGCTTCCTGAACGACCACGTGGCCTCGGTGGTGCGCGAGCACCCCAAGCGCTTCGTGGGGCTGGGCACGGTGCCGCTGCAGTCGCCGGAGCTGGCGGTGCGGGAGCTGGAGCGGTGCGTGAAGGAGCTGGGCCTGGCGGGTGTGCAGATTGGCAGCCACGTCAACGACTGGAACCTCTCCGACGAGAAGCTCTTCCCGTTCTTCCAGGCGGCGAGCGAGCTGGGCGCGTCCATCTTCGTCCACCCGTGGGACATGATGGGCGAGGCGAAGATGCAGAAGTACTGGCTGCCGTGGCTGGTGGGCATGCCCGCGGAGATGTCGCTGGCCATGTGCTCGCTCATCTTCGGCGGCGTGCTGGAGCGGCTGCCCGAGCTGCGCTTCGCCTTCGCGCACGGCGGCGGCGCGTTCCCCGGGACGCTGGGGAGAATCGAGCACGGCTTCGAGGCGCGGCCGGACCTGGTGGCGGTGGACAACAAGGTGCCGCCGCGCGAGTACCTGGGGCGCTTCTGGGTGGACTCGCTGGTGCATGACGCGGACACGCTGCGCTTCATCGTGAAGCTGTTCGGCCAGGACAAGGTGGCGCTGGGCAGTGACTATCCGTTCCCGCTGGGCGAGCTGCGCCCGGGCACCCTCATCGAATCACTGACGGAGCTTTCATCCGACGCGCGCGAGCAGCTCCTGTGGAAGAACGCCCTGGCGTGGCTGGGGCGCTCGCGCGAGGACTTCGCCCCATGACGACGTACACCTTCGAGGACTCCCAGGACTTCGCGCGCAAGGCCGACGCCGAGGATGCGCTGCGCTCCTTCCGCGAGCAGTTTCACTTCCCGCCCGGCCCGGATGGCAAGCCGGTGGTGTACCTGGCGGGCAACTCGCTGGGGCTCCAGCCGAAGAACGCCGCGCGCTACGTGCAGGAGGAGTTGGAGGACTGGGCCCGCTTCGGCGTGGAGGGCCACCACCACGGGCGCCACCCGTGGCTGCACTACCACGAGCTCGTCACGGAGCAGGCCGCGCGGCTGGTGGGCGCGAAGCCGCGGGAAGTCGTGGTGATGAACACCCTGACGGTGAACCTGCACCTGATGATGGTGTCGTTCTACCGGCCCACGAAGGAGCGCTTCAAGATTCTGGTGGAGGGTGGCGCGTTCCCGTCGGACCAGTACGCGGTGGCCTCGCAGGCGCGCTTCCACGGGTTCGACCCGCGCGAGGCGGTGCTGGAGCTCAAGCCGCGCCAAGGTGAGGAGACGCTGCGCACCGAGGACATCCTGGCGACGCTGGAGCAGCACGGCCACGAGGTGTCGCTGGTGCTGCTGGGCAGCGTGAACTACCTGACGGGCCAGGCGTTCGACATCCCCGCGATTACGCGCGCGGCGCACGCGAAGGGCTGCTTCGTCGGGTTCGACCTGGCGCACGGCGCGGGGAATCTGAAGTTGTCGCTGCACGACGACGGGCCGGACTTCGCGGTGTGGTGCTCGTACAAGTACCTCAACGGCGGACCGGGGAGCCTGGGCGGGGTGTTCGTGCATGAGCGGCATGCGCGCTCGAAGGACATCCCCCGGTTCGAGGGCTGGTGGGGGCACGACAAGGCCACGCGCTTCCAGATGGGACCGCACTTCGACGCGCTGCCGGGCGCGGAGGGGTGGCAGCTGTCGAATCCGCCCATCCTCCAGCTGGCGGCGCTGCGCGCGTCGTTCGAGCTGTTCGACCAGGCGGGCATGGCGGCGCTGCGCGCCAAGAGCGAGCGGCTCACGGGGTATCTGGAGTTCCTGCTGGACACGCTGCCGTCGGGCTACGTGCGCATCACCACGCCGCGCGACGTGAAGCAGCGCGGGGCGCAGCTGTCCCTGCGGTTCCAGGGCGACGCGCCGAGCATGCTCAAGCGGCTGGCGGACGCGGGCATCATCTGTGACTTCCGCAAGCCGGACATCATCCGCGCGGCGCCCGCGCCGCTGTACTGCTCGTTCACGGATGTGTACCGCTTCGTGAAGACGCTGGAGGGACATGCCCGTGGGTGAGCGGAACGAGGCCGTCACGGTGGTGGGCGCGGGCCTGGTGGGCTCGCTCTTGTCCGTGTTCCTGGCGCGGCGTGGGCACACCGTGGAGGTGCTGGAGCGTCGGCCGGACATGCGGCGCGAGGTCATCGACGCGGGGCGCTCCATCAACCTGGCCATCTCCACGCGCGGGCTGTACGCGCTCAGGCAGGTGGGCCTGGAGGAGGAGGCGCTGCGCCACGCGATTCCGATGCGGGGACGGATGATTCATCCCCCGAAGGGCGCGCTGATGTACCAGCCCTACGGGAAGGATGACTCGCAGCACATCAACTCGCTGTCGCGCGCGTGGCTGAACAAGTTCCTGATGAGCGCGGCGGAGGCCACGGGCAAGGTGCGCATCCGCTTCAGGCAGCGGGTATCGGGCGCGGACCTGGATCAGGGCGTGCTCACGGTGGTGGACGAGGCCACGGGTGAGGAGCGCCGCGAGGAGGGCCGCGTGGTGTTCGGCACGGACGGCTCCGGCTCGGCGGTGCGGCAGGCGCTGGAGAAGGTGCCGGGGTTCGAGTCGACGGCGGAGACGCTGGGGCACGGGTACAAGGAGCTGACGATTCCCCCCGGGCCGGGCGGCGCGTTCCAGATGGAGAAGCACGCGCTGCACATCTGGCCGCGCGGGACATACATGCTGATTGCGCTGCCGAACGAGGATGGCAGCTTCACGTGTACGTTGTTCCTGCCGTGGAAGGGGCCGGTGAGCTTCGAGTCGCTGGACTCCCCGGCCCGGCTGGAGGCGTTCTTCGAGGAGCAGTTCCCGGACGCGAAGGCGCTCATCCCGGACTTGACGCAGGCGTTCTTCGCTCGGCCCACGGGCAGCATGGTGACGGTGAAGTGCGCGCCGTGGAATGTGGGCGGCAAGGCGGTGGTGATGGGGGACGCGGCGCACGCCATCGTCCCGTTCTTCGGCCAGGGGATGAACTGCGGCTTCGAGGACTGCACGGTGCTCGAGGGGTTGCTCGGCAAGCACGGGGACTGGGAGACGCTGTTCGGGGAGCTGGCGCGGCTGCGCAAGACGAACGCGGATGCCATCGCGGACATGGCGGTGGAGAACTTCGTGGAGATGCGCGACAGCACGGGCAACCCGCGCTTCCTGTTGGAGAAGGCGGTGGAGAAGGTGTTGCTCAACACCTTCCCGGGCGAGTTCGTGAGTCGGTATTCGATGGTGAGCTTCAGCCGGGTGCCGTACCGGCTGGCGTACGAGGTGGGGGCGATTGCCGGTGGCATCGTCTCGGAGCTGTCCGAGGGGCTGACGCGCGCCGAGGACGTGGACCTGGAGCGGGCGAAGCGGCTCATCCACGAGCGGCTGGTGCCATTCATGAAGGAGCACGCGGATGGATTTCGGACTGAAGGGTAGGCGCGCGCTCGTGATGGGCGCGTCTGCGGGGCTGGGCTACGCGACGGCCGAGGCGCTGGTGAAGGAAGGCGCCACGGTGGCCATCTGCTCTCGCGGTGGGGAGAAGCTGGAGAAGGCGGCGAAGTCGCTGGGCGCGGCGCTCGCGGTGCCGGCGGACTTGAACCAGCCGGGGGCGGCGAAGCGGTTGGTGGACGAGGTGGTGGCGAAGCTGGGCGGCGTGGATGTGCTCGTGGTGAACACGGGTGGGCCCCCGGCGGGTGGCTTCGAGTCGCTGACGGCGGAGCAGTGGCAGCTGGGGTTCCAGAGCCTGTGGATGGCGGCGGTGGATGGAATCCAGGCGGCGCTGCCGGGGATGAAGGAGCGCAAGTGGGGGCGCATCGTCCTGGTGACGTCGCTGGCGGCGCGTGAGGCGATGCCGAACCTCACCATCTCCAACGGCCTGCGCGCGGGGTTGCTCGGGTTGGTGAAGACAGTGAGCAACGAGGTGGCGCAGCACGGCGTCACGCTCAACGCGGTGCTGCCGGGCTTCCACGCCACGGAGAGGATGACGCAGCTGGGCCTCACGGACGAGAAGGTGGCCCCGCAGATTCCCGCGCGGCGACTGGGGAGGCCGGAGGAGCTGGCCTCCCTGGTGGCGTTCCTATCCTCCGAGCAGGCCTCGTACATCACCGGCCAGTCGATTGCCGTCGACGGTGGCGCGGCGCGCGGGTTCTGACGTACCTCCGTGACGCCGAGCCCATGCCAGCTCGGTGACGAAGGCAGGAGACGGTGGCGCAGTGCTTGGATTGCAAGGCAGGCTGCGCCACCCAATGAACGTTCTGAGAGCTGTTTGGCTTGCGGCGCTTCTAGCTGCGTGGTCGGGCTGTGCAACCGCAGGGAAGGCTCCCATGCAGGGGGCTTGGGAAGCGGCGGAGCTCGAGTGCGATACACCGCTCGAAGACCAGTGCGTCACACTGCTGTGCCTGGGTGATGCCTGTGGTTTCTACCCGTGCGACCAGGACTTCGGGCAGATAGAACTGGCCCGATTCCCGCCGGCGCGCCCGCCAGCAGCCGCGGCCGCACCAGGTTCCGGCCCGCGGCGGAACTGGGGTGGCGGGCAGCGGCTCCCCAAGGGTTGGGTGATGACGTTCCCCAACTGGAACGGCGCTCCCGAGAGAATCATCCCTCCCTCGCACCAGCTTCCTTCTGGGAGATGGGAGAAGCACCACATCTTCCCGCAGGAGGCTCGGCTCAAGGAGTGGTTCGAGCGGCAGGGGGTCAAGATCCATAACTACACGCTCCCGCTCCCATACGAGGTGCATCGACGGATTCATCAAGTCGGAGGACAGGGAGGGCAGTGGAACGAGGCCTGGCGTCAGTTCATCAGGAGCAACGCCTCCGCATCGCCAGAGGAGATCTTCAAGCACGCCGGCGAGCTCATCTACCGGTTCCAGCTCACGGGCGGACCGATTCAATCGTACTATTCACGGCCTGGGACGTGAGATGGACCGATTCTACTGGTTGGACGAGGACCAAGGCGCGGCCACCCAGCACGGCGGGCATGTCGACGCTGCGCATCGCTGGGGGCTCCCTGGCCTGCTGAAGTGCCCCACCTGTGAGAAATCATGGGCCGCGGCCGGCCACTACTACCCTGGAGTCGACCTCGCGCCACTCGGGGAGACGGAACGTGAGTTCCGGAAGGCACGGCAAGAGCCCTTCGATGAGTTCGCGCGACTGAGAGCGATGGTGCTCCCCCTTGCGCCACCTGGTGCCGTTCTGCCGCCTGGGACGACCTTCGGCCCATTGGTCGGCAGATGCAGTGGGCAGCTCCCGGACTTCACCTGGGTCGTTGATGAACTGTTGCTCCATCGTCGGGTGCTCGATGGCCTCCAGTCGGGGGGAGTCCGAGGACTCGAGGCCTTTCCTACGGAACTCCGGTCTCGCCAGAAGACGCCACCAGACCTCGTGGAGGTGCAGTTGGCCCACCGTGGGCAACTCCACCCGGACTGCATTCCGGACGGAGTCGCGCCGCCCTGCACGACCTGTGGACGGTTTGCGCTCAAGCGCCCCGATGAGCCCATTCTGGACGCGTCGTCACTGCCCTCCGACCTTGACCTCTTCCGGGTCGGGAACTTCGCGACGATGGTCATCTGCACCGAGAGATTCCTCGACGCTGTGAGCAAGGTCGGGGGCGACGGACTCACCTGGCGCGAGTTGCCAGTTCGAGCGCGCACTGCGACGGCATGCGATTCTACGACCGCACCCTGAACTGATGCGAGCCTCCCGCCCATCACCTCGCGTGGTGGGCGGGAGGGCTTCACGCTTCCGCGACTACGGCTCGCGGGCCAGCAGTGCGTCGAGCGCGCGGTAGCTCTGGTTGAGGCCGTCCGCCATGCCGGAGGCCGCCATGCCGTCGCGCTCCTCCGTCGTGAAGAAGAACGACACCGCCACCACCTTCGTGCGCCCGTCGCCCAGGTCCTCCAGCGTCGTCGTGTTGAGGATGACGTAGCCGGGCATGCCGTCCCATTCGAAGGTCTGCACCAGCCGCTCGACGGGCGTCACCTCGCGGAAGCGCCCCTCGAAGCCGTGCTCCTGTCCATCCGCGTGCTCGACGAAGCGCCAGTGGCCACCCCGCTCCACCTCCAGGCGCTCCACCACGAGCTTGTTGCCCCGCCCCCACCACTGCGCCACCTGCTTCGCGTCCGTCATCGCCTTCCAGACCCGCTCGCGCTTCGCATCGAAGATGCGCTCGATGCGAATCTCGCGGTCCGTCGGCTGCGTGACGAGTGCTTCCCTGAGTGCCGTGTTCATTCCTCTTCCCCTTTCGTTCGCGCGAGGAACTCGCCGAGCCGGTCGAGCCGCGCTTCCACCAGACGCCGATAGCCATTCATCCACGCCACCTCGTCCTCGAGGCGACATGGCCCTAGCCGGCAGGTCCTCACCCGCCCCTGCTTCTCCGTGATGACCAACCCTGCTTCCTCGAGCACGTGCACGTGCTTCTTCATGCCCGTCAGGGTCATGTCGAAGCGCTCCGCCAGCTCCGTGATGGACGCCTCCCCCTGGCCCAACCGCTCCAGGACTCCCCTGCGCGTCACATCCGCCAGTGCTCCAAACGTCGCATCGAGTCGGGCTTGATACTGAACCATATAGTTCAGTTTAGCAATGGCTCTTTCTCGCGCAAGTCCTGGGGCGCGAAATCCCACGACGGGCAGTGCGTCGGGCCGGACTCGGCCATGGGGGTGGGGCCCATGCCCCCGGGAATCACGGGCCTTGGGTTCGTTCGCGCACGTGCGAGCAGCCGACGCCCCGAATCCTTGGGCTGGAGGCGGCCGCTCACTACCGTCGCTCGGCAGACCTGATTGAGAGGCCCGTCATGGCATCACGTCGTCTGCTCATCCCCGCGGTGTCACTCGGACTGGCTGTCGCGCTCGTGGTGTTCGGCACGCTTCAGGGCCGCGCACCCTCGGACACACCGGCTCCGGGCGACGCGGGCTCGTCGACCTGCCCGCCCGGCTTCCGTCCCTTCACGCTGACGAACCAGGCGAGCCAGACGGTCTGGATTGGCCAGACCGCGGGCGCGGCGCCTCCGCCCTTCACCTGCACCACAGGCAGCGACTGTGGTCCGAACCAGGCATGTTTGAACCCCGGTTGCACCAGCAGCGCGGATTGCAACGCGGGCAATATGTGCGACACGAACACGGGACAGTGCATGGTGGCCCCGGGCACGACGTGCAACGGCGGTGCTCCCATCGTCACCGTCAATCTCCCCACCGCGCTTTGCACGGGTGCGACGCAGGTGCCCGCGTGCGCCAACTGCGGCTCCGAGGGTTGTGACTCCACCACGGGCCTGTGCAAGTGCGCCGACGGAGGGCAGGCCGCGTGCCCCGGCAGCACGACCTGCTCCACCACGGTGCAGGAGTGCAGCCTCGCCAATGGCGGGACGTGCTACTTCCAGTCCGTCGTCCCTGGTGAGAACCAGGCGTGCAGCTCCGAGAGTTCACCGTGTCCGAGCGGGCAGTCCTGCACGGTGGCGCTGGGGCTCTGTCAGTACCCGAGGACGGATGGCGGGGTTCCGCTCGATGCACTGAAGTTGACCGCCCAGGAGTCGACGACGCTGTGCATGCCCTCGTCGCTGCCTCCCGCGTTCGCGAACCTCCAACCTGGGATGACGGCGTGCACGCAGAACGCCCAGTGCCAGAGTGGCCGCTGCCTGCTCGCGGACGGAGTCAACCTCGCGAATCCGCCGACGCAGTGCCCGGAGGATGGCGGCGTCGCGTGCCTGTGCCGTTCTCCCATCGGCTGGAGCGGCGGTCTGTTCGGACGGCTCGGCTGTCAGTCCGATGGGACGGGCTGCCTGAGCGCGGACTGCGGCAACGCGGCCGGCATGCCCTGCCCGCTCGGCAAGGGCGGAACCAATCCCTTCACGGCCGCGGAGTTCACACTCCAGCCGGACACGGTCGACTTCTACGACGTCACCGTCATCAACGGAGCGAACGTGAGCCTCCAGATGGGCCCCAGCGGTGACGGAGGCTTCGCGGCGGCGAACCCTCCCTCGCCGTACTCGTGCGGCACGGCGGGCTCCACGAGCGCCCAGGGGAACAGCACCCTGGGCATGCTGGAGGCGTGCTCTTGGAGCTTCACGCCCGACACGAGCGCGGGCCTCCCCGCCGACTACACCACCCTGCTCCGGGCCGTCGTGCTGCCGGCCTGCGGACAGGACAGTGACTGCGGCACGGGGACGACGTGCACCGGCGGCGTGTGTCAGCCGACGTGGACGAAGTGCGGCCCCACGTGTGCGAACGGCGCGACGTGCGGCAACCCCAACAACCCGGACGCGGGCTACTGCGGCACGTGCACGTCGGACAGCGACTGCGCGGGGGGCGCCGTGTGCGGAACGGCGTTCCTGCCAGGAGTCGGCGGTACGTCTCCGCTCGTCCAGACGTGTGGCCAGTCCATCGGCTGGTGGTCCTATGAAGACCTGTGCTCGGCGAGCACCAGCTTCGGCTACGGGCCCCTGGACTGCAGCCAGCTGATGACCGTGCAGGTTCAGGGCGGCACGGTGCAGGACACGCTGAGCAACCTGTTCCAGTGCGCCGGCAACTTCGGTGCGTCCTGCTACAACAGCAATGGCAACACGCCGGCCTGCTGCGGCTGCGCGACGTATCCGGGCAACGACGCGGGGAGCTTCTGGCCCACGCTGCTGGAGCCCGGCAACAACCCGAGCCAGCAGGCCCAGGGGCAGTGCTACGCGAACAACCCGGCGTGGGCAGAGAGCGTCCAGCCGTGGCTCGCGTTCCTGAAGAAGGCGTGTCCCACGGCGTACACGTACGCCTACGACGACGTCACCAGCACCTTCACGTGCATGAGCGGGGGCACGGGCGGCACGAACACGGTGGGCTACGACATCGTCTTCGGTGACGTGAACTGACGCGCTCGCGTCACAGCAGCGAGCGCACGGCGTCGACGACCTGGGCCCACTCGCGCGAGCGTGGGTCCACGACCTCGAAGTGACCCGCGCCGGGGAGCACGACACAGCGAACTTCATCCCCGTGCGCGCGGCCCCGTGAGCAGAAGTCCGCGCTCATCGACACGGGGACGGTGTCGTCCTCGGAGCCATGCAGGAGGACCTGGGGGACGCCGAGCGGCTGGAGCGCGGCGGGAGAGGCGCGCTGGTAGCGCAAGGGCACCTCCAGGGGCGAGCCCCCGAGGAACTGTCCCGCCGCGTTGTCACTGAGGCCCAGCTCATAGGCGCGCGTCACATCGGCCACGCCCGCGAGCGAGACGACGCCGACCGGACGCAGCGGCGTCTGGCTGTAGAGAGGACTGCCCGAGGGCAGCCGGGGCCGCGCGGCGAGCCACAGCGCGAGGTGACCTCCCGCCGAGTGTCCGAGGAACACGACCCGCGACAGGTCCAGGGGATGCGACTCCGCGAGGGTGCGCAGGAAGTCCGCGCCAAGGGCGACGTCCTCCAAGGTGCCGGGGTAGCCGCCGCCCTCGTGGCCGACACGTCGGAACTCCAGGCTCCAGGTGGCGAAGCCGCTCGCGGTGAGCGCCGCGCACGCGTGGCCCAGGTGGGCCAGGTCGTACTTCGCGCGCCAGAAGCCGCCGTGGATGGCGACGACGACAGGATGCGGCCCCGGCCCCGAGGGAAGCCGCAGCTCTCCGAAGTGATGCATCCCCGGTCCATAGGGGATGCGCGCATCCGGCGCCGGAGGTGCCTCGTCCAGAATCCACATCGAGCTCATGCCGGCATCTTCGAAAACCACCCCAACGCTCACAAGAAACTACCCCGCCACCCCCGACCAGGCAGGCAGGCTCCGGAGGGCGCCCAAGTGTCCACCGGGCGTCATCCCAGGCCCTCCAGCCCCCCTCCAGAGTGTTGCCCACCGTGCTCTAAAGCTTTTTGGACCAATCCTTTAAGCTTCGCGGCGCGGAATTTAGGCTTGATTTCCCGTCCTCAAATGTAAATACCTGCGCCCACGGATTCGAAATCACCGCGCTGACGGTGACGACCGGCCTGGAGGCACGGCAAGCATGGACACGAAGGGGCTGCGGACGTTCCTGGAGATTCCCTACGACGAGTTGGAAGAGCGCAACCTCAAGGTGAAGGAGCAGCGCCTCCAGCACGTGTCGGCCGACAAGGTCCGCGAGGAGCGCATCAAGTACCTCACCGACGAGCGCAGCCTGAAGGCCGTCACCGTGTGCTTCACCGACCTCGAGGGTCGGCTGCACATGCTGGACTACGACAAGAAGTTCCTCCTCAAGAGCGCCGACAACCTCACCTTCGACGGCTCCTCCATCCGCGGCTTCTCCCAGCAGGCGGAGAGTGACCTGCGCCTCAACGTGGACTGGGGCTCGTTCTACTGGCTGCCCTCGGACATCTTCGGTCCCGGCAAGGTGCTGGTGTTCAGCGAGGTCCTCGAGCGCGACGGCTCGCCCTACCACGCCGACATGCGCGGCCAGCTCAAGCGCGTCACCGAGGCCCTGTACCAGAAGGACGGCACCGTCTTCCACGCCGCGCCCGAGGTCGAGGGCTTCCTCTTCAAGGGCCGCGACGCCGAGCGCCACTACCACGAGACGGGCAAGTTCGACTTCATCTCCACCGGCGGCTACTACCACTCGCTGCCCGGTGACCCGCTGCGCGCCTTCATCGACAAGGCCGCCGAGGCCCAGCGCGCCATGGGCTTCCAGAACGAGAAGGACCACCCCGAGGTGGCCCCCAGCCAGTTCGAGATGAACTTCACGTACAGCGAGGCCCTCATCTCCGCGGACCAGATCCAGCTCTACAAGCTGCTGTGCCGCCAGGTCGCCGCGCAGATGGACACCACCGCCAGCTTCCTCCCGAAGCCGGTGACGGGCGTCAATGGCAACGGCATGCACATGAACATGTCGCTGTCGAAGAACAACAAGAACCTGTTCTACGACAAGGCCGGCCAGGACAACCTGAGCCAGATGGGCTGGGACTTCATCGACCGGCTGCTCACCAACGCCAACGACATCTGCCTGGTCCTCAACTCCAGCGTCAACGCGTACCGCCGCCTGGACCCGCACTTCGAGGCGCCGAATCAGATCAAGGCCAGCGCCAACAACCGCGGCGCCATGGTGCGCATCCCCTATGGCAACGAGCGCTCGGCCCGCGTCGAGTGCCGCTCGGTGGGCCCGGACGCCAACCCGTACCTGGTGCTCTACACCCTGCTGCGCACCGGCCTGGAGGGCCCGCAGCCGCAGGAGGACGCCGAGTCCAAGCGCAGCCGCACCCGCTTCCTGCCCGACAACATCTTCGACGCCATCCGCCTCTTCAAGGGCAGCTCGTTCGTCGCCAACATCCTGGGCGAGAACGTGCAGAGCAAGTTCGCGGAGCTCAAGACGGCCTCCGCCGAGCGTTGCCCCAAGCAGCTGGGCACGCGCGTGAAGACGTCCGAAATCCAGTTCCACCACGAAATCACCAACCAGTACCTCTGGAGCCAGTTCTAGGCCCTCGGCCGGGACAGGCCCCAGAGCACCAGGCCCGCCACCACCGCCACACCGGTGGTGGCGGCCTCCCGCACGCTCGCGCCGAACGCCACCAGCGTCAGGCCGAGCGCGAGCGTGGGCACCGCCAGCACCGCATGCCACGGCGTCAGCGCGCGCTCCCGCTTGAAGGAGAGCCACGCCAGCGCCGCCGCCGTGACGCCGTACTGCATCAGCACGGCGATGCTGGAGAGCGCGAAGAGCTCCGACAGGTTCCCCAGGTTCACGAACACCAGCACCACCGCCCACGTCACCCCCAGCGCCCGCTCGGGCACGCCCCTGGGTGACATGCGCTCCAATCCCAAGAGCGTCCTGTCCCCCGACGCGAGCGCGGACAGGTAGCGCGGCGTCGTCACCATCATCCCCACGCAGATGCCCAGCGCGGACAGGCTGGTGCCCATCGCCACCACGCGCGACAGCCCCGCCCCTCCCCACACGCCCGCCGCCGAGGCCAAAGGCGCGCTGGAGGACGCCAGCTCCGGCAGCGCCGTCACGCACGCCCACACCAGGCCCACGTACAGGAGCACCGCGCCCAGCAGCGAGCCCACCGTGGCCCACGGCACGCTCTTCTCCGACGAGCGCACCTGCCCGGCAATCACCGGCACGATTTCGAAGCCCTGGTACGCGAACATCACCGTCAGCCCCGCGGGCAGCCACGCCCCCGCCGTCCACGCCACGGGGCTCGCCGCGACGGGCAGCGGCCCCGACAGCGCCACCGCCGCGAAGGCCACGAGCAGCGCCCCGAGCGGCAGCAGCTTGAGCACCGTGAGCGCCGTCCACGCCCTCGCCGACACGCGGATGCCCGAGGCGACCATCGCCCCCAGCACCGTCACGAGCGCCGAGGCCAGCACCCGCTGCCCCCACGCGCCCTCCAGCCCCAGCGACGGGGCCACCGCCTGCGACAGCCCCGCCACCACCGCGGACGTGCTCAGGAATGCGCTGACGTAGGCCACCCAGCCCACCAGGAAGGCCACCCGCTCGCCGAAGGCCGCGCGCGCGAAGACCACGGGCCCGCCATCCGCGTCGAAGCGCCGGCCCAGCACCGCGAACGCCAGCGCCACCGGCACCAGCGCCAGGCCCGTCACCGCGAACGCGAGCACCGCGCCCAGGCCCGGCGTGCGCGCGGCCACCTCCGCGGGCGCGAAGAAGATGCCCACACCGACGATGCCGTTGACGCCCAATGCAAGCAGCTGGAGCGGACCCACGGTCCGTTCCTGCGCCACGGAGGAGACAGCGGGAGAGGCAGGCACGGCCGAGAAGTTCACTACAGCCAGGGGCCCGACACCAACCCACCGCGTCAAAGAGGGCCCGCCGAACGCTCGCTCTGGGGGCGTGAGAGCGACGGGCTCCGGTTCGTCCCCGTCGACGGGAGCACAGGCCTGGCGCCCTCCGCGCGGGCGCGTGTCCCCCACCGCACGGCCCGTCCCCACCGGCTGGGGAGGTGACTCCCCCCGCGATATACTCCCCGTGCACCGGTCGTTCCCGCAGCGGTTCCAGCATGAGACACCGCGGCCCGGATGCGCCTGGGCTGCACGGAGGAAGTGATGCGTCGAATCGGCTTGCTGATGGGCGTCCTGGGGTGTGCGGGGTGTGCCACCCTCACCCGGGGACTCGACACCCAGTTGAACCCCGAGACGGGGGAGTACGAGACGCCCACGCACGAGACCGTGTACCTGGCGCCCCCCGAGGACGCGATGATGATGGCGCGGCGCGTGCTCGAGGAGCAGCGCTACGACGTGATGGAGAAGGAGGGCGGCCTGGAGCTGTTCTCCTCCGCGCACGAGCCCGGCAAGAACCGCAACGGCCTGCGCAACCACGAGCGCTACTACGTGAAGGGCGAGCGGCTGGGGCCCCGCCAGACGCTCATCCGGGTGTTCCGCCTGAGCTACTCCGAGATGGAGAACCTCATCGAGGAGACGCCCAAGCAGCTTGGCGACATGACGAGCCGCGACAGCCAGCTGTCGCTCGAGGAGACCGAGCACGCGTTCGACGCCAGGTCCGAGGCCCACCTGAGCGCGCCCCCCGCGCGGCACAACGCCCTGCGCACCATCGCCATGCGCAACCCCTTCCCCAACGCGCCCGGCCTGGAGCGCTTCCGCTACGTGCGCGGCTACCGGGACCTGGACGTCGAGCAGACGCTGCTGGCCCGGATGGAGATGGTGCCCGCGCTGGAGCTGGTGGGTGGCAACGCGCCGGTGTCCATGCGCTCGGTGATGATGGAGGGCTGGGGCGAGGCCGGTGATGCGTCCGCCGCCACCCCCGACTGCGGCGAGCCGGTGGAGGGCGCCACGTCGCTCTTGTCGGCCGGCGGGGTGGTGCTGATGGCGGACCCGCTGGGCACCCAGGAGCTGCCCTCCGCGGCGCTGCGCATGCTGTGCGAGGCCACCGCCCAGGGGCTGCCGGTGACGCTGGCGCTGTCGGTGCCCGCCTCCGAGCAGCCGCTGCTGACGCGCTACCTCGCCAGCGCGGGCACGTCGCAGGACGCGCAGGAGCTGCTCCGGGAGAGCGCCTTCTGGCGCCGCGCGCACCAGGACGGGCGCAGCAGCCGCGCCATGCTGTGGCTCGTGGAGCAGGCCCGCCGCCTGCGCGCCTCCGGCAAGGACGTGGCGCTGGCCGCCATCGACGCGGACAAGGCGCAGGGCAACGAGCGCGAGGCGCAGCTGGCCGCCAACCTGCTCTCCTTCCAGGCCCAGCGCGCCCAGGCGTGGACGCTGGTGCTCACCGGCAGCGTGCACGCGCGCACCACCAAGGTGGACTGGGATGGCGACCTGGAGCCCATGGGCGCCCGGGTGGCGAAGGCGCTGCCCTCCGTGCGCGCGCTGGACGTGGGCTTCCAGCGCGGCACCCAGTTCGCCTGCCGCTACAGCGTCTGGGACGACGTGGAGTGCAACGTCTTCGGCATCAGCCCCACGCTCCAGGCGCGGCAGTCCTCGAAGCAGCGCCCCGGCGTGGCGCTCGCGAGCGAGGCGCGCGCGGATGGCTTCCACGGGCGGCTGTACCTGGGCACGCTGAACGCCTCGCCCCCGGCGCTCCAGTCGCAGAGCCACGTCGCGCACAGCGCGCCCGCGCGCAAGTAGTCCCCCCAGCGTCGTGAGTCCCGAAGCCCCGGCGCCAGCACCTGGCCGGGGCTTCGTCGTTCCCACCGGCAAGGTTCGCCGGCCGAAGGCAGGGCTTGCCGGCCGACGCGCGCGGGAGTCCGGCAAGACTTGCCGTGCTCGCGAGCCGCTCCGGGGCGCGGATGGCTGGCACTCGCGTTGCTCTTCCTCGCGGTCAGCACGTCACTCCAGGTTTCGCATGACGCGACAGCTCGCGGGGGACGCGCGCGACGAGGAAGACCTCCATGACGAAGAACCTGTTCAAGCAGTCCGTGGCCGCGCTCGCGCTGCTCGGTGCGATGCCGACGTTCGCGGGGCCGGCGACCTACGCGGGCTCGCTGTGCACCTCCGTGTCGGGCTTCAGCGCGCCCAGCATGTTCCGCAGCGGCCGGCTCATCAACCAGACGGGCAGCGCGCTCGAGGTGGTGTGCCCGGTGCAGCGCAACGTCTCCATCCCCAGCTTCAACGAGACGGTGTCCTTCCTCGTCACCGCCAGGGACCCGCACCTCACCGAGAACGTGTGCTGCACCGCCACGGTGACGGAGCCCGACGGCAGCGCCATCGCCTCCGACTCGGGTTGCACGTCGGGCGCCGACACCGCGAACCCGAAGACCATCAGCCTGAGCGTGCCGACGACGTTCGCGTCCTCGAACGGCTTCATCGCGCTGCGCTGTGAGCTGCCAGCGCCCTACTCCGGCTTCCAGTCCGCGCTCTCCAGCTTCTACATCTCGGAGTAGCCGCCATGTCCAAGGTCCGCTGGGGAGTGATGGGGTTGGCGGGAGCCGTCGTGCTCACCGCGGGAGTCTGGAGCTGGAAGGGAGAGGCGCCTGGGGGAGGCGCCGCGCCCGCGGAGGCCGCTGGGGCTTCCGCCAACACTCCAGCGGACCTGGAGCGGGAGGTGCGCGCGCTGCGCGCGGAGCTGGAGTCCTTGCGTCAACGACAGGGGCGTCTGGAGCAGCAGCCGTCCGCGGGCGCGCTGGAGCAGGGGGCTCCCCAGACGCGCGAGGACGTGCCAGCAGCGGAGGACCCCGCGCCCTCGCGGGAGGCGGCGATGGTGGTGCACGAGCAGCGGCGGCAGGAGCGGGTGCTGGAGCTGGAGGCGGAGCTGGAGGTGGCGATGAACACCGAGCCTCGGGACACGGCGTGGGCGGGGAGCACCGAGTCGCTCGTCACGGAGTCCTTCCGGGGGGAGGACTTCGCCGGCTCGCGGCTCACCCGGGTGGAGTGCCGCACCCACCTGTGCACGCTGGAGGTGGAGCACGAGGGGAACGATGCCCAGGCGGAGCTGCTCATCTCGCTCTCCCGCGTGCCGGGTCTGCGCGGACAGACGGTGGTCCGCCCGCACAACGAAGGAGGCCGCGTGACGTCGCGCGTCTACCTGTCGCGCGCCGGTGAACGCCTGCCCATGACGCTGCGCCGGTGAGCAGGCTCCGGCTGGGTTTCATGTGGCTCCAGATTTCCAGAATGCCCACGAGTTGCCCGAATCGACGCGGGCGTGCCAGCATGGACGCCCGCTCGATGTCGTCCGCTCCGCCCCCCAGCGCCCGAGACACCCGTCCCCTCGGCTCCGGCCTGGAGTCCGCCGAGACGAGCGCCGCGTACCTGCTGGTGCTGGAGGGCGAGTCGTCGTGGCGCTTCCCCCTGCCCGCGGAGGGCGTGGTGCTGGTGGGGCGCGACGACAAGGCGGACCTGCGGCTGAAGGACGAGAGCGTCTCGCGCCGACATGCGCGCATCCTCGTCACGGACGAGGGGCCCAGGGTGGTGGACCTGGGCAGCCAGAACGGGACGAGCCTCAACGGCCGGCCCCTCGACGATGCCCGGCCGCTGTTGTCCGGGGACGTGGTCGCCTTCGGGGCGGTGGTGGCGGTGGTGCGCGCGCGGCATCGGCCCATGCCGGCGCGGCGCGCGCTGGACTCGGAGCGGTTGATGGGGCGGCTGCGCGAGGAGGTGGAGCGCGCGCTGCGGTATGGCCGGCCGCTGACGGTGCTGGCGCTCGCGCTGGGCGAGCCGGGGGGTCGCGAGCTGGTGGAGGCGGTGCTGACGTCGGAGGCGGGCCCGGCGGAGGCGGCGGGCTGGCTCGACGCGGGGCACCTGCTGTGGCTGCTGCCCGAGGTGGCCGGAGAGCCGGGGGAGGAGGGGTTGGGGGAGCGCGTGGAGGCGCTGCTGTCCGCCAGCCCCCGCGCTCGGCTGGGCGCGGCGACGTGTCCGTCGGATGGGTGTGACGCGGAGACGCTGGTGGCCGCGGCGCGCACGGCCGCGCAGACGGCGGCGCCGGGAGGCTTCGCGTCGGCGGCGGAGGGCGTCACGCGGCTGGCGCTGGCGGAGCGCGTGGTGCTGGTGGCGGACCCGGCGATGGCGCAGCTGTATGCGCTGCTGCGGAGGCTGGCGGCGAGCGAGCTGCCGGTGCTCATCCGCGGTGAGACGGGCGTGGGCAAGGAGAACGCCGCGTTCGCCGTGCACCATTGGTCCCGGCGTGCGGGTGGGCCCTTCGTCCCGGTCAACTGCGCGGCGCTGCCGGAGGGGCTGGTGGAGAGCGAGCTGTTCGGCCACGAGCGCGGCGCGTTCACCGGGGCGACCCATGCGCGCGTGGGGTTGTTGGAGAGCGCGCAGGGCGGCACGGTGTTCCTGGACGAGGTGGGTGAGCTGCCCGCGTCCGCGCAGGCCAAGCTGCTGCGCGCGCTGGAGGTGCGTCGCATCACCCGCGTGGGAGAGACGCGGGAGCGGCCCATCGACATCCGCGTGGTGGCGGCGACGCATCGGGATTTGGAGGCGGAGGTGGCGCAGGGGCGTTTCCGACAGGATTTGTACTTCCGGCTGGGCGCGGCCACGGTGCTGCTGCCGTCGCTGAGGGAGCGGCCTCGCGAGGTGCCGATGCTCGCGCGGGACTTCCTGGAGCGGGCGTGCGCGGCGCTCGGGCGCCCCGGGTTGGAGCTGGCGTCGGGGACGATGCATGCGCTGTCGCGGCATGGGTGGCCGGGCAACGTGCGCGAGCTGCGCAACCTGATGGACTACGTGGCCGCGGCGGTGACGGGGAACGTCGTGGAGCCGCACCATCTTCCGGCGCGCATGCTCGGCGGCGGACGGGGGGCGCCGGTGGGTGAGCCCGTGGCTCCCGAGGCGGCGCCCGTGGAGCTGTCCCGACGCGCGCGGTTGCCGCTGGCGCAGGAGATTCGCGAGCTGGAGCGTCGGCGGATGCAGGAGGCGCTGGAGGAGGCGGAGGGTGTGCAGACGCGCGCGGCGGCGCTGATTGGGATGCCCATCCGGACGTTCTCGTTCAAGTTGAAGCAGCTCGGACTCCAACCGCGGGCCCCGCGCCGGGGCCCACCGACGGAATGAGCACTCCGCCCGGGCTGCTGGAGCCGCCCCGCGAGTTCGAGGAGTACCAGGTGCTCCGGCCGCTCGGACGCGGGGCGATGGGACAGGTGTTCCTGGCGCGCGACACCCTGCTGGACCGGCTGGTGGCGGTGAAGTTCATCGCGACGCCGGCGGGGCGGTTGCCGGACGCGGGGGCTCGGGCGCGCTTCTTCCAGGAGGCCCGGGCGATTGCGCGCCTGCAGCACCCCAACGTGGTGGCCATCCACCGCGTGGGCGAGGTGCGCGGACAGCCCTATCTCGTGTCCGAGCTCATCCGGGGCGAGACGCTGGACACGCTGAGTCTGCCGGTCGAGGGGAGACGGCTGCTGGCGCTCGCCATCGGACTGGCGCGCGGGCTCGCGGCCGCGCATCGCCGAGGCGTCCTGCATCGGGACCTCAAGCCCGCCAATGCCATCCTCTCCGAGGACGGTGAGGTGAAGCTGCTCGACTTCGGGCTGGCGGAGGCGTGGTCGGGGGACAGGCGTTCGCACAGCGTGGCGCAGGAGGGGCCGCGCGCGACGCCGGATACGGACCGGGGAACGGGCTCCGAGCAGGGCACGCGCGTCGAGTCGACACGGGACGAGCGCCGTCACCTCGACTCGGACCGCGCTGTGCGCAAGCCGGAGGTGGAGACACGACCGATGGCTCCGGCGGAGCCTCACGAGGGAGTACCGGCGTCGGTGACGGAGACGCGGGCTCCGGGCCTCGACTCGCCCGGGCAGCCCGCGATGAGTCCTGGCTTCGTCGAGCCGGAGCATCCTGGGAAGACGCGGGACCTCGGCACGCCAGCACATCCGTCGATGACGGTGGGACTCGATGCGCCGGCAGTATCTGCTCGCCCCTCGGAGCGCGAGACAGCTCCGGGACGCGGAGGGTTCGAGCATCCGCCAGCGGCGCTCGGCGTTGCGCCAGGATTCGGCCAGCGAGCCGATGCGTCCCCGCGTCGCGTCATGAGCCCGGGCCTCGGCGCGCCAATGCAGCCCGCGAGCCCTGGCGACGACTCGGCGCCTGGAGGAGCCAGGGACGGGGTCGCTCCCGCGCATCGCGCGCCGCAGCTCACCGTGCCCGGCACGCCGCTCTATCTCGCACCCGAGCTCTGGCGCGGCGAGCCCGCCAGTCGCGCCACCGACATCTACGCGATGGGCGTCATGCTGCACGAGCTGTGTACGGGCAGCGCACCCCATCAACACGTGCCCCTCGCGGAGCTGGGTCGCGCCGTGACAGCCGAGCGCCCTCCACTGCTCGAGGGACAGCGGCTCGACCTGCCGGCGGGTTTTGCCTCCGTCGTGGACCGATGTCTCGCGCTGGAAGCAGACCAGCGCTTCGACTCCGGCGACGCGCTCCGGGAGGCCCTCGAAGCCCTGTCCCTTCCCGTGCAGGCGACGCCCCTGCCCTCCGGCAATCCCTATCGCGGACTGCGCGCCTTCGAGGCCGAGCACCGCGCGGTCTTCTTCGGCCGCGAAGCGGAGCTGCGTGAGGTGATGGACCGCCTGCGTGGCGAGCGCTTCGTGTTGCTCGCGGGTGACTCCGGCGTCGGCAAGTCCTCACTGTGTCGCGCGGGCGTCCTCCCCGCGCTCACCGGCCCCGAGAGTGACACGTCGTGGGACATCGTCTCGTGGACACCCGGGCGGCGCCCCCTGGAGTCACTGGCGGCCGCGCTCGCACCGATACTCGACGAGAGCCCGGATGCGCTGCTGTCACAGGTGGCCGACGAGGAGCCGGGCGCCCTGGCTCGCGCGCTGCGCAGACGCCGCAGGAGCGCCCATCCGGTGCTCCTGTTCATCGACCAGCTCGAGGAGCTCGTCACCTTCTCCGAGCTGACACAGGCCACCCGACTCGCCGAGGAGCTGGCGCTCGCGCTGCACCGGGTGCCTCGCATCCGGGTGCTGGCCACCGCGCGGAGCGACTGTCTCACCCGACTGGTGGCCCTGCCGGGACTGGGCGACGAGCTGCCTCGCGCGCTCTACCTCGTGCGCGCACTGACGGAGCGCGGACTGCGCGACGCTGTCGAAGGGCCCGCGCGGGCGCTCGGCGTGGCCTTCGAGTCCACCGAGCTGGTCGATGCGCTCGTCACCTCCGCCGCGCGCGCCGAGGGTGGACTGCCGTCATTGCAGTTCGTCCTGGAGGCCCTGTGGGAGGCACGCGACGTCTCGCGCGGCGTCATCCCGATGGCGGCGCTGACCGCGCTCGGCGGCGTGGAGGGCGCGCTGGCCCGGCACGCGGACGCGGTGGTGGACCGGCTGAGACCCGAGCAGCGACCTCGGGCACGAGAGCTGCTCCTCGAGCTGGTCACCTCCGAGGGAACCCGGCTGCGTCGCACCCGTGACGAGTTGCTCCGCGGGCCCGACGATGACACCGGTCGCGCGGTGCTGGACGGGCTCGTGCGCGGTCGACTGCTCACGGCGAGCGAGGCGGAGAGTGGCGAGGGCGTGTACACGCTCGCGCACGAGAGCCTGCTGACCCACTGGGACACGCTGCGCGGATGGCTGGGACAGGACGAACAGCATCGCGCCATCCGCCACCGGCTCGCGCGCGCGGCGGCGGAGTGGGAGCGACTGGGGCGTCCCTCGGAGTTGCTCTACGCGGAGCGACAGCTCTCCGAGGCCGCTGCCGCGAACATCCTTCCCGGAGCCGCCCTCCAGCAGGACTTCCTCGCGCGCTCCAGGCAGGTGGTGCGCCACCGCCGCGTCGCCCGCTGGGCGGTGGCCATCGTCGCGCCGCTCGCCCTGCTGGCGGTGGTGGCCGTCACCCGGGTCCAGTCTCGCGCGCAGCTCGACGCACGCATCTCCCAACACCTGAGCGAAGCACGGCGACATCACGACGAAGCACGCGCGAAGGATGCGCGAGCCCAGCAGATGAGACAGGACGCCTTCACCCTGTTCGACACGCCGGGCCCCCAGAATCGCGAGGCCGCCGAGGCGCTGTGGACACAGGTCCAGGAGGAAGAGCAGGCAGTGGAGACGCTCAGCCTCCGAGCCCAGGCCGCGCTCGAGACGGCGTGGGGACTGGACCCGGGAAGCACCCGGTTGAACGAGCTGCTCGCGGACCTGCTCGCGGAGCGCGTGGAGCGCGCGGACCGTCAGCGCCAGCCCGAGGTGCGTGCGCAGCTCCTCGCACGGCTCGCCGCCTATGACACCGGAGGACAGCGACAGCGGCGGCTCGATGCGCCCGCACGAATCTCCCTCATCACCTCGCCTCCAGGCGCACGGGTGACCTTGTTGGATGCACGCGCGGGCTCCACATCGACACCGAGTGCGGCGCCCGCGAGCGAGACGAACATCGCTCTAGTCGGTACGCGGTCAACGGCAGACAACGCGAACCTCGCGCCTCCAGCCTCGACACCAAGCATGGAGAGCCCGCGGCAAGCCTCCGCGAGCGATACGAACATCGCTCCGGTCGGCACGCAGCCAACGGCAGACAACGCGGACCTCGCGCCTCCTGCTTCGACGCCAGGCACGGAGCGCCAGGCGCAGGACTCCGCGAGCGAGTCGAACATCACCGCGCGGTCTGGCCCCGCGGGCGCACCGCCGAATCAGCCCGCCACCACACTCCTCGGCCAGACACCGCTGACAGACCTCTCGCTCCCCGCGGGCTCGCACCTGCTCCTCATCGAAGCGCCCGGCCGCGTCCCCGTGCGCGTCCCCGTCCTCCTGCGCCCGGGTGAATTCTTCTCCCAGGAGCTCACCCTGCCCCAGCCCCCCCAGGTCCCCGAGGGCTTCGTCTACATCCCGCCCGGCCGCTTCCTGCAAGGCGCGTCCGAGAGCGAGTACCTGCGCCGCGCCTTCTTCTTCGCCCCACCCCTCCACGAAGTCGAGACCGGCGCGTACCTCATCGCCCGTCACGAGGTGACCTTCGGCGACTACATCGCCTTCCTCGAGACCCGCTCCCCCGAGGAGCGCGCCGCGCGCATGCCGGGCTCCCGGCGCCGGCTCACCGTGGTGGACCTGGCCCGCGAACCCGATGGCCGCTGGCGCCTCAACCTGCGCCCCGCCTCCGCCAGCTACAGCGTCCTCGACGGCGAGCCCCTCCGCTACGGCAAGCGCACCCGCCGCGCCGAGCAGGACTGGCTGCGCTTCCCCGTGTCCGCCATCTCCTTCGAGGACGCCCTCGCCTACGTCGCCTGGCTGGACCACACCGGCCGCGTCCCCGGCGCCCGCGTCTGCACCGAGCACGAATGGGAGCGCGCCGCCCGAGGCGCCGACGGCCGCCGCTACCCCTCCGGCGACTGGCTCTCCCCCGACGACGCCAACCACGACGTCACCTACGGCCGCGAGCCCTGGGGCTTCGGCCCCGACGAAGTGGGGAGCCACCCCGGTTCTCGCAGTCCCTTCGGCGTGGACGACCTCGCCGGCAACGTCTGGGAATGGACCCGCTCCAGCGTGGACCCCACCAAGCCCTCCGCCCAGGGCGGCAGCTGGTACCAGAGCGACCTCACCGCCCACTCCGCCAACCGGGACCGCGTCGAGCCCACCCAACGCGAGGCCCTCACCGGACTGCGCGTGTGCGCCACCCCTCGGCCCTGAAGGCCGGCCCCGGCAACTGGGACGCCACCGGCGCCACCTTCCTCTACCGGGTGCAGGTGACGCCCGCGTCCGGAGCCACCGTCGACCTGTGCACGACGGGCGCGAATCCCGCCGTGGGCTGGGCCTGGGCCGTG
>NZ_SRLW01000499.1:0-4160 GCF_006518215.1 Myxococcus sp. AB025B | reverse complement strand
GCGCAGCCGACGAGGGACGCGAGGGCGACGAGGGACAACAGGCGAGGAGTCTTCATTACTTCGTCCCTCCGGCGTCGGAGACCTTGGGGGTGAGGCTGAGCAGGGTGAGGTTGGTGGCCTTGAGGTGGCGCTTGGCGAACTCGGAGAGCTGCGCGGGCGTCACCTTGGCCAGGTTGGCGAGCTGGCGCTGGAGGCCATCAGGCGTGCCGAGGATGCCGGCGTACCAGCCCAGCTGGATGCCCACGTCGCGCGGCGTCTGGAGGGCCATGAGCGCGCCGTAGCGGGCGTTGTCCTGGATGGCCTTGACGCGCGCGGCGTCGACCTTGCCCGCGGCGAGCCGGCTGACCTCCTGGAGCAGGGCGAGGCGCACGCGGTCGTAGTCCTTCTCGTTCTTGAGCGTGGCGGTGAGCGAGAACAGGTGCGGGTCGCGGTGCTCCACGTAGTCGCTGCCGATGGCCTCGACGAGCTGTTTGTCGAGGACGAGCTGCTTGTAGGCGGGGCTGGTGGGGCCGACGAGGTAGGCGACGAGCACCGTCTGGAGCGCGGCGTCGGAGGTGTTGGCGGAGGCCGCGGGCGTGTGCCACGCGAGGACCAGGCGCGGCTGGGTGGGCTGGGGCCAGTCGACGTGGGCGGTGCGCGGCTGCGTCTGCGGCGGCTCCTTGGGGACCTGGATGGAGGCCGTCTTGCGGTCCCACGGGCCGTAGTGCTCGCGCACGAGCTTCATGACCTGGTCATCGTCGAAGTCTCCGACGATGAAGAGCATCGTGTTGTCGGGGGTGTACCAGCGCTCGAAGAAGTCGCGGCTGTACTGGTAGGCCTCCGGCATGGCCTTGATGTCGTCGTAGAAGCCGAGCGTGGTGTGGCGGTACGTGTGCTTGGTGAAGGCGGCGGCGTTGAGGGCCTCCTCCATCTTGAGGTACGGGGCGGCGGCGTTCTTGTGGTACTCGCCGAGCACGGCGAGGGCCTCGGTGCGGAAGGACGGCTCGGAGTACTCGAGGTTTCGGAAGCGGTCCGCCTCGATGTCGATGAGGAAGGGCAGGCCGGCGCTGGGGCCGTACGAGTAGTAGAGGGTGATGTCGTCGGTGGTGAAGGCGTTGTCGTCGAAGCCGAAGGTGCCGAGGATGCGCTCGCGCTCGCCTTCGGGGTGACGCTTCGTCCCCTTGAACATCATGTGCTCGAAGAAGTGGGCGAAGCCCGTCTTGCCGGCCTCCACCTCGTTGCGCGAGCCGACGCGGACGACGGTGACGTACGAGACGATTCCCTGGGACGGGTAGGGCACGCGCACGACGGTGAGGCCGTTGGCGAGCTTCTCGGTCTTGAGGGTGTAGGGGAACGCCTGGGAGGCGGCCTGGGGCTGGGCGAGCGCGGGGAGGGCGGTGCCCAGGAGCAGGAGGAGGAGGGGTAGGAGTCGTCTCATGCGGTGTCCTCGAGGGCTCGGGCGGCGCGGGTAGGGCGCAGGCCGAGCGAGGGGGCGACCCTACGCGGGTGCGGCGGGAGGGGAAGCGACTTCGAGGGTGAGTGTCCGTCCGCGTGCGGGAACGTGGGCTGGTGGACGCTCAGGAGGATTGACGAGGGCGCTTCAGCGGTTAATGTGGAGAAGACGCGGTCGACGAGGTGACCGCCAGTGGAGCAAGCAGTCAACTACCGGGGGCGACCTGGTTTCGACGGGGGCAAGGAAGTTCGAGACGCGTGCCGAGCTTGTCAGGTAGCTCGTAAATCCAACCCGGCAAAGACACAAAAGCCAACGACAACGTTGAGCTCGCGCTGGCTGCCTAAAAACAGCTCTTAGTGCGCGGTCCCCCAGCTCTCGGCCCGTGGGGTTGGGATCGACCGTCATAATGCGGGCTGGCTGCCGAGGGTGCCTGGACCCGAGGTGGCGAGACCTATCCAGGACCGGCTCCAGGAATCCCGTCCGTGGGAGTCTTGGGGACGTAGCAAATCGCGGACTACGCACGTAGGGTCGAAGAGCGGAAGGCTTTCGGACGCGGGTTCGATTCCCGCCGCCTCCACTGAGTGAGAAGCCCAGCAGCCGAGCGGTTGCTGGGCTTTTTGTTTTTCGAGCCCATGGCCGTTGCTCCATATTGCCCTTTGTCATCAAGGGCGTGTTGAGGGGATGGACGGCGTCCCGCGTCGCCTCCGCGCTCAGATGGGCGTACCTCATCGGCATGTTGGACACCATTGTCCCTGCTCAAATAACTCCAGACACGGCCTCTTCCCGATGCCGCCAAGGAGCCTTCCCCCAGTCTCTCCGACCCAACGACACAAAGTTCGAGACTTGTCCCAATTCCAGGAACTCCACCATGGAGCACGAATGGCCGTGGTTCCGCGCCAGAAGTGAAGAACGTCCACCGGCCAAGAATAAGCCCGATGAGTTGCTCATATTGCGATCTCCGGCACGCCGGCATCGGTGAGGAGTTGGAACAGTTCAGCCACGCGGTGTCGTTGGCCCCGCTCTCGACAAAAGGCGAAGATCGCGCGCTGCTTGGCGCGCGAGAGTGCCACGAAAAAGGTCGCAAGTCCTTCGCGGTTGCCTGGCGTGTGCGCCCACCATGCCTGATCGTCGAGGCCTATGAAGACAATGGTGTCGTATTCGAGCCCCTTACTTTTGTGGACGGTCATCAAAGGAATCTGTTCGAGACCTTCGAATGCATCTAGGCAGAGTGTCCAAGAGGTGGCGCCAATTGCTGACGCGGCGAGATGCATCTGAAAGGCCTCGACCATGATCGCCAGTAAATCGCCTGATGCATATTCGAGGTACGTTCGAGCAAGTGCAGACGGATCAAGAAATGCCAGGACACGCGCAGCGAATGTCGCCGCGCTGGCCGCTGTCGGTGGCGTGTTGGCCATGTCGGCGCGTAGCGCCGTCAGAAAAGTAGTGAGCGCTGCCTCGGTGGTTGCTTCCGTAAGCTCGTCTCCAGATTCGCCCGCTCGTATAGCTAATAACGTAGCGGAGCACAGTCGCCACGCGTCCGGAGCTCGGCGCGTCGCACCGAGTCGGAGTAGGGCGATTGCGACTCTGGCAAACTCATCAGAGAGGAGATCTTGTAATGTCGTGCGCCCGAGCGCGTGGCTCTCATTTCTCAGCCGTAAGCCTTCTTGGGCCAGCGGAATAGTAAGCTCTGCCTCGACGGTATCCGATTTTTGCTTGACCAAGATGGCATAGTCACGGGGTGTGCGACCCCGGGCGGCCATGTCATTCGCCAGCCAGCTAACGAGGTGCTTAGCTTCGCGCTCTATTGTCGGACTATTCCAAACCTGGGCGACATCGCCGTCGACCTGTCGCGCGGCTTGGGCTTCCGTGGGTGCAGCTTGCGGATCAATCGCCTTTGCCACGACGTGCTGGATCCGAACGAGATCCGGCGAGGAGCGGAAATTGAAGAGCAGGGGAATGCAAGCAGCAGAGAAGTCTGTGGCGAACCGCTCAAAGGAGTCAGTTCGCGCGCCGGCCCAGGTCATTATACGCTGCTTGTCGTCACCGACCGCCGTCACAACAGTCTTGCCGCCACTAAACGCCGAAAGTAGGAAGTCGTACTGCGCGTAAGTTGTATCCTGAAACTCGTCTACAAAGACGAACGGATAGGTCAGTTGGATCGCGCGCCGGATGTGAGGGCTCGCGCGCAAGAGCAATTCGGCCAATCGATTGACGCTCACGAAAGTCAGGGCGGACTGCGGCTGTGCTGCTAGCTGGGCCGCCCACCAGCGCTGAATAGTGAATGTCGCGCCTGACTGTGGTGCTGTCCGCGCGAGGGGAAGACGATAAACGCCCACATGGTGGGATTCGAACGTTCCGAAGGTAAAGCCGCCAATCTCTGCATGCCATTGGGCGGGAGCGCTGAGGCGGGAATGATCGAGAAACCCCTCGATCTGCCGACGAGTATGATACGCGATTTCATATGGTCGGCTTGGGCGCCAGTCGGCTGGTATTGCCGCCAAGAACCGGTCGACAAGCCCCTTGGTGAAGGCGTCGAAGGTCAGCGAAGTGAATCGGTTTGCCAATTCGGGTGGGCAGCGCTTGCGAACGCGCGCAGCGAGATTGATCGCCGCGTCGCCCTTGAAGGAGATCGCCAAGACACGATAAGGCGCCGGACATAGCCCGGTCAAGTCCCGAATCTTGTGTAGTTGGTTCGGAGGGGGTTCGGGGGAGGGAGGCTCCTTGGCGG
>NZ_SRLW01000498.1:0-4162 GCF_006518215.1 Myxococcus sp. AB025B | reverse complement strand
GGGGAGGGCCTGGGCGCCGATGCTGGCCGGGTGGTCGCCTGCCCTGACGTGGGCGGTGCGAGCGCCGGGGCTTGCTGACGGCTCAGCACGAGCGCCGCGAGCGCCGCGACGAACACCGCGATGGCAATGCCTCTCATCCCGCGCACTTCACTCCTCGGGCACCACGAAGGCCGCGGGGTTGCTCACCGTGAGCTCGACGTGACCACAGCGAGGACACACGTGGACGGAGGTCTCCACGCCCTTGCGCAGGCGGGAGCGACCCGGCGGGGTGACACGCAGCCGGAGAATTCCGATGGACGCGGGTGTCATGCGGACATTGCAACGCAGACAATTCATCCTCTTCCCCAGAGCCAGGACGCCACGAGCGCCAGGATGAGTAATGCCAGTTGGCCCGCGATGCGTGGGCCTCGGTGGCGGAGGCAGTAGGTGAACGGGACGAGGAGCCCTGTTCCGGTCATGGCGGCGAGCCAGGATCCGTGCCCCCATCCTACCGCCACACAGACGGTCAGCGCGGGGGCGAGCGCCGCCAGTCCCCATGTCGCCAACAGTCGCGCACGGAAGCGCGCCCCGAGAGGCGCCAGACGCAGCCGGTCCGCAAGCGCCAGCTCGGGTGCGAGAACTCGGTCCAGTACCGCGGCGACTCCCGCCACGGTCAACAGTGCGCAGAGCGTCCAGCGCAGTTGGGGCCTGCCGAAGCCCACCACCGTGGCGGGAACCAGCGCCAGCAGCGAGGGCATCCAGGACGAGCGCAATGCGAGCCGTCCCCATCCTCCGTGTCCCCACCTCGGCTCCGGCGACCATCTGGGGGTCTCCGTCCCGCGCAGGACGTCCATGAAGGCGTGCAGGGCGCGCGCCCACAGCGGCGGCAGAACCAGGGGCGTCAGGACGAGGAACGACACCAGCGCGGGTGTCCCCAGTTCCAGCCGGACCAGGGCTCCGAACGCCATCATGGACAGGAACGCCAGCCAGCCGGAGAGCGCCCCCAGCACGCGGGCGCCGCGCTCCTTGCCGAGCCGCCGACCCAGGAAGGTCGCCATGCGGACCGAGGCCCATACGGCCCACCCCAGCGCGCAGCCTCCCGCCACGAGCATGCTGAAGGCCACCCACGGCGCCGCGCGCGAAGCGAGCAGCACGAAGGGCAGACCCACGCACGTCAACGGGCACAGCGCCGCGAGCAGGGTGGGCGTCAGCGCGATTCTCAGCGCATCCCGAGCACCCACGGGTGACAGGGCCAGCAGCCACGGCCCCTGGGGCCTGCCTAGCAACCGGGATAGGGCCACGCCGGCGGCGCCTGTCGCCAGCAGCAGGTTGAAGCCCACGAAGCCGCCCATCACGCCCACCCCGAGCCTTCGCGGCGAGGGAGGCGCGATGAAGAGGACGAACACGGACAGCCCCACGGCGAGCGCCAGCACGACAAGACCCAGGAGCCACCGCGTCCAACGCCAGGGGACGAGCTGGCGCAGCGCATGTCGGGCCTCGCCATGGGCCGCCAGCGCCCAGTTCATGCGACTCCTTCCCGAACCGCGCGGAGCGTCGCGTCCCGGCAGGCGCGTTGATAGAGCTTCGCGGTCCCCCCTTGTCTCGCCATCTCCGCGCGGTCGAACAAGTCCATCACCTGTCCGCGATGCAGCACCGCGAGGCGATCCACCAGCACATCGAGCACCTCGGGTTGATGATGGCTCAGCAGGATGCAGTCCCCCGCCTCGGCTCGCGCTCGAAGCAGTCCCCTCAGCCACAGGGCCGCGTCCAGGTCGAGCCCGTTGAAGGGCTCATCCAGCATGAGGACGGATGGCCGGTGGAGGAGCGCACAGCAAACAGAGAGCTTCTGCCGCATCCCGCGTGAGTAGCTCTCCACCCAGGCCTCGCGCACCTCCCACAATCCCGTGTCGCGCAACAGGGCCTCGGCCCACGGACGGGCCTGCGTGGCCGGGACTCCCCACAGCACGGCGAACTGGTTGAGGTTCTCCAGGGCGCTCAAGCGTGGATAGAGCAGGGGTTCGTCCGGGACGAAGCCCAGTCGCTGGCTGGCCTTGCTCGGGTTCGTGGCCACATCGATGCCCGCGACACGCACCTGGCCCGCCCTGGGTTTCAACAGGCCCGCCACGACGCGGAAGAGCGTGGTCTTCCCAGCCCCATTGGCGCCGAGCAGACCCAACACTTCTCCAGGACGCGCTTCCAGCGACACCTGGTCCAGCACGGCGGGCCCTTGCCCATGACGAAAGGACACGCCGCTGAGCTTCACTCCCGACATCATGACTCCTCCGTCGTGGGCACCGAGGCGCGAAACCTCGCTCGCAGCGCCTGCCCAAGGCGCTCCTTCCATCTTGCCGCCCGCGCATACTCCTCGTCCGTGAGCAGGAACAGCTCCAGGCCCATCATCGCGAGGGAGAAGCAGATGAGTCCCATGAAGCCGGCGATGCCCAGGTGCAGGAACAGGCCGAACGCCAGGAAGGGCAGCCGCAGCCGCGTCAGGACGGCGATGGGAAACCACAGCTGATAGAAGAGCGTGGTGTAGCTCGCGGCTGTCGTCAGATAGGGATTGTGGAAGAGCTGGCGCATCGAGGGGTGTGAGAACCACTCCACCTGGCTCACGAGGTACAGGGCGGTGCCGTTGCTCCACTTGTCCCCGGTGGCCTTCAAGAAGCCCGAGGTCAAGTAGAGCACGCAGACCTGGAGCCCGATGGCGAGGATGGCGATGTTGTGGAGCCAGACCTCCAACGAGCCACGGCGAGGGACCTTGTGGGCCGGCAGGGCGAACAGCATGTACGTCAGCACCAGGCGGGCGACGTTGTCTCCGCCATCCCCCAGCTCGGGCAATCGCGCCGCGAGGAACAGGGAAGACAGAAGCGCAACGGCCGTTGCCAGACGCGTCGACCAGCCGAAGACGAGGCTGATGGCGGCTGCGCCCATGAGTGTCACCAGGGCCGCGGGACCCCAGTCCAGGGTGTAGATTCCATCCGCGAGGCGTGCCACCGGCGCGCTCAGGAAGTCCTTGCTGGAGCCCTCGCCAAGGCCTTGTGGGCCCCAGAGATAGGCGGCGAAGCGGCCTTCCGTGCTGGCCCGGAAGAGCAGCATGAGCCCCAGGCAGAGCTGCAGCGCCCGCAGCCCGTGGCGCTGGTGGGGTTTGAGCGCGAGCCAGTCCCAGGCTTGTCGCAGCGCGGTCTTCATGTTCCCTGCGCCTCGTAGATGCCTGGCAGTGTGACGGTCTCGTCGAGCTTGAAGAGCCCCAGCTCGAAGTCCTGCTCCTTGGAGCGGCCCTCCGCGCGAGCCGACCAGGGCACCGCTCCACGCTCGCGGAAGCGGAGGGCCACGGCACTGAATCGTCTGTGGGGAAAGGCCTCGCGACAGAACGCGGAGCCGACGCGGCGGAACATCCGCGAGGCCAGCTCTCGGCGGGGCTTGAGGGCGATATCGCGCGCCTCGCACGCCCGGGTGTCACCCTTCTCGCAGGCTTCGTGGAAGGGGTACAGGTCTGGGCCGCCATTGAGATACGTGCGCAGCGAGTTCTGCAGCGGGCGCACCAGCCGTTCATAGGCGGAAAGTCGATGCCGCTGGGCCTGCTTGAAGTGCGCGGAGGAGACATCCTCCCAGCCCTCGCTGGGCAGGGGCCGCGAGGAGTCCTCGGGAACGTCCTCGGCGCTCAGACAGCGGACGAGCAGCACCTGCGTGCTCTGGACCGGCGTGGGCGCGAACAGGCTCCAGTTCTGTGGGAAGTAGGTCCCGATGGTGAGGTCGGCGGCGAAGCCAAGCTCCATCTTCACCGGGTTGAGAGGGAACACGTACAGGAGCGTCAGCGCGAAGTGGAGGATGAGCCCCACGAGCGTGGCGACACGTGTGGCGTGACCCAGCACCTGACCACAGCGAGCGAGCGGACGGAGCATGACGGTCCTGTTCGAGGCGAGGCCCCGGCACGCTCTTCCCGGAGGGTGCCGGCTCCTGAGTCATGGACGCGTGAGTGTCAATCGAGCGCGGTCGACGGTACGAAGGACGCGAGTGGATGCGCGCTGTCGCCCATCATGTAGGTCCAGGCCTGGGTCCCCGCGTAGTACGCCGCGCCGGACGCCGCACCGGAGACCGCGCCGACCACAGCGCCGCAAGCCGCGCCCACCGGCGAGCCGACCATCGCGGCCGTCACGGCGCCACCCGCCGCCCCCCCCGCGGC
>NZ_SRLW01000497.1:0-4185 GCF_006518215.1 Myxococcus sp. AB025B | reverse complement strand
GTCAACACCCACCCCGCCACTTCACCCGGGGTCCTGGCGACCCCGGACCTACCCTCCATGCCCATGGAAGGTCAGGTAGGTGTCATTTTTCTCACGACCTGGCGTTTCTCTGACAGGCGCGTTCGCGTCGGCTTGTACCTGGGCCTGTGCTGATCCATCAGTCCGCCCCACGTCGTGCTAACCAGCCTGCCCCACATCACGTTGAAGTCACGAACGCTTTAGCGTATCAACCATCCGCATCCGAGATTTTCCGCAAACCCCACGGCATCCAGTCGGTGCGCAGCGGCAAAGTCCGAGAAGACTCACCACAGGGCGGCCCCCCGCCCCCCTTAAGGAACCCACGATGGAGAACAAGAAGTCGGTCACGAAGCCCGAGGGCAGGCTGGCGGTGCTGGTGCCCGGGCTGGGCGCGGTGTCCACGACGCTGATGGCGGGCGTGGAGCTGGCGCGGCAGGGCAAGGGCGCGCCCATCGGCTCGTTGACGCAGATGGGCACGGCGCGGCTGGGCAAGCGCACGGACGGACGGACCGTGAAGCTGGGCGAGCTGGTGCCGCTGGCGGGCCTGGGTGACGTGGTCTTCGGCGCGTGGGACATCATCAGCGAGGACGCGTACCAGGTGGCGGTGCGCTCCGGCGTGCTGCACGACAAGCACCTGGAGCAGGTCAAGCCGTTCCTGCAAGGCATCAAGCCGAAGAAGGGCGTGCACGACCCCGAGTTCGTCCGCCGCATCGAGGCCAACCACACCAAGTCCACCAAGACGCATCGCGAGAGCGTCGAGGCGCTGCGCCAGGACATCCGGGACTTCATCAAGGAGCTGGGCGCCACCCGCGCGGTGATGGTGGTGTGCAGCAGCGTGGAGACCTTCCGTCCGCTGCCCGAGGCGTTCAAGACGCTGGCCGCCTTCGAGAAGGCGCTCGACGAGAACAGCCCGGACATCAACCCCACCGCGCTCTACACCTACGCGGCCATCAAGGAGGGCGTGCCCTTCGCCAACGCCACGCCCAACGCCAGCGTGGACACGCCGGCGCTGCAGGAGCTGGCGAAGCAGGCGGGCGTCCCCATCGCGGGCCGCGACCTCAAGAGCGGCCAGACGATGATGAAGACGGTCATCGCCCCCGCGCTCAAGGCCCGCATGCTCGGCCTCGAGGGCTGGTTCTCCACCAACATCCTCGGCAACCGCGACGGCGAGGTGCTCGACGACCCCGCGGCCTTCAAGGCCAAGGAAGTGACGAAGTCGAGCGTGCTGGACACCATCCTGCAGCCGGAGCTCTACCCCGAGCTGTACAGCAAGTACTCGCACAAGGTGTCCATCCACTACTACCCGCCCCGCGGCGACGCGAAGGAGGGTTGGGACAACATCGACATCATCGGGTGGCTCGGCTATCCGATGCAGATCAAGGTCAACTTCCTCTGCCGCGACTCCATCCTGGCGGCGCCGCTCGTGCTGGACATCGCGCTGTTCCTGGACCTGGCCAAGCGGCTGGAGTGGCGGGGCATCCAGGAGTGGATGTCCTTCTACTTCAAGAGCCCCATGGCGCAGCCGGGCCTGCCCGTCGAGCACGACCTGTTCATCCAGCTCACCAAGCTGAAGAACACGCTGCGCGTCGTGGCCGGTGAGGAGCCCATCACCCACCTCGGACTCGACTACTACGGGGATGACCTCCCGCTCGCGCGCTAAGACTCCGGCGTTCATCTGGCTCGTCACCCTGTTGGCGATGGGCCATTTGATGCTGGTGACGGCCACCGGTCGGCTCCGGTGGGACCACGTCGCGGCGGACGTGGCGCTGCTGGGGGTGGCCTGGGCGGGCCCCCGCACGCGCCGCTTCCTCTTCGGTGGGTTCCCGCTGTGGCTGACCGGCATGCTGCTGGACAGCCAGGGGCTCTGGCTGTTCCTGCGCGGCCCCATCCACACAGGTGACTTGTGGGTGTGGGAGACGCAGTGGTTCCCCGCCCCCGGCGGTGTCAACTGGCCCCAGTGGTGGAGCACGCGCTCGAACGTCGTGCTGGACCTGCTGTGCGGCTTCGCCTACGCGGCCTACCTTTACGAAGTCTTCTTGATGGCCATCTTCTTCTTCGTGAAGAAGGACGCGCGCTTCGAGAAGCTGTGCTGGGCCTTCCTGGTGGTGAACGCCCTGGGCGTGGTCACCTACCTGCTCTATCCGGCCGCGCCGCCCTGGTACATCCTGGATTACGGCCCGGGCCCCGCCAACCTGGCCGCCCTGCCCAGCCCCGCGGGCACGGCGCGCTTCGACGCCCTGTTGGGCATCAACTACTTCGCCGGCTTCTACGCGCGCAATCCCAACGTGTTCGGAGCCATGCCCTCGCTGCACGCGGCCTACCCCTTCATGGTGATGCTGTTCGTGTGGAGGGATGGGTGGAAGTGGCGGGTGGGCACCGGGGCGTTCGCCCTGCTCGTCGCATTCTCCGCCATCTATCTGACGCACCACTATGTCCTGGACGTGCTCGCGGGCCTCGCCTTCGCGCTCGCGGCCTTCCTGGCGGTGGAGCTGGCGTTCTCTCGCAAGAGCGCGCCCATGACTGTTTCGATGCCGCTGACACCTGGAGGGGACACCCGTGCTTGAGAACCTGGTCGCCTGGCTGACCGGAAACCTGTCTCCGTCGGCCCGCATCTGGACCGCGCTGGCTCCCGCCATCCTCGCCTGTGTGTACTTCCTGGGAGGCCTGCTCGTCTTCTGCATCCGCGTCGCCTTCAAGGGCGTGCCGCGCGACGAGGAGACGCTCAAGCGGGGCAACGCCGGCTTCGTGGGCTACTTCCTGCGCCACTACTTCTTCTGGATCATCCAGCCGCTGTGGGCAGTGATTCTGCGCTCGGGCCTGCCGGCCAACGCGCTGTCCATGCTGTCGGGCCTGCTCGGCATCTCCTCGGGTGTGGCGGTGGCGGCGGGGCGCTTCGCGCTCGGCGGCTGGCTGTTCCTGGCGGCGGGCATCCTGGACGTGATGGACGGGCGAATCGCCCGCACGCGCAAGGAGGCCAACCCCGCGGGCGCGGCGCTGGACTCGGTGCTGGACCGGTACGTGGACTCGGCGATGTTGATGGGCCTGGCCTGGTACTACCGGGACACGTGGGTGCTCCTGCCCGCGCTGGGCGCGCTGCTGGGTTCGTCGCTGGTGCCGTACGTGCGCGCCAAGGGCGAGGGCCTGGGCGTCAACGTGCGCGACGGCGCGATGCAGCGGCTGGAGCGCGTGCTGTTCCTGGGCGCGGGCACGGCGCTGTCGCCGATTCTGGAGGCGGTGTTCTGGCCCGAGGAGAAGCACCCCATGCACTGGATGGCGGTGGTGGGCCTGGTCTTCGTCGCCATCATGAGCAACCTGACGGCCATCTCCCGGTTCCGGAACCTGGTGAAGGCGCTGGCGCCGAAGCGCCAGGAGGCGCGCTCGGAGAAGGCGATTGTGGGCCTGAACGCGGCGGCGGGCGCCATCGCGACGGTGGCGGACTTCGCGGTGGTGCTGGCGCTGGTGGAGTGGATGGGCCTGCTCCCCGCGTGGGCGACGGTGCTGGGCGCGCTGCTGGGCGCGGTGGTGAACTACTCCATCAACCGGGTGCTCACCTTCCGCAGCACGGCCGCGGTGGGCCGGCAGATGATGCGCTACGCGGTGGTGAGCGGGACGAGCGCGCTGCTCAACGCGGGCGGCGTGGCGCTGCTCACGTTGCATCCGCAGCTGGCGTACACGCTGGGCTGGTGGCTGGTGCGCGGCGTGGTGTACTTCGCCTGGAACCTGCCCCTGCAGCGCGACTACGTCTTCAACGACACGAACTCGTCGGACGCGCTCATGGAGCAGCGCCCCCATGCGGCGTGAGGGACGGTCCCAGGTCCTGGGACTCCTGCTGACGCTGCTGCTGCCCACCGTGGCGGCGGCGGGCGCGGCGCTGGAGCCCACGCTCTCCCCGAGCGACAACTACGGGGAGAGCTTCACCTTCATCGGGGACCTGGAGGACGGCACCTTCGTGCTGGTGCAGTTGCAGGTGACGAACATCGGCCCGGGCTCGCGCACGGGCATCTGCCGGGCGACGGTGCTCAAGCCGGGGCAGCGCGCGTGGACGCCGCAGAAAAAGGTGGGCGCGAAGGAGTGGAGCTATGACGCGGCCACCAGCACCTTCCGGGTGGGAGCGTGCTCGGCGCGCTCCGCGGACGGGGTGACGAAGGTGGAGGCGGGGCTGGAGGG
>NZ_SRLW01000496.1:0-4195 GCF_006518215.1 Myxococcus sp. AB025B | reverse complement strand
GTGATCCACGACGAGTCCGGACGCGACGTGCGCCGGCCGGGCGGGTTCGACCACTTCCGACAAGCCTCCCGGGTGGATTGACCCTGCCCGACAGCAAGGCTAAACCCAGGGCGCTTCCGCCCCTCCCCCGAAAGCATCCCGTGCGCCGTCCCCTACGTGACGACACTGCCCCCGGATTGACGCCTCGCCGCGAGCCCCTGCAGCGCCTGGTGCGCGCCGCGGTGGACGGGCGTCGTACGACCAAGGTGGTCTCCCTCCAGTCCAGCATCACCAAGGGTTACGTGGTGCTGGGGCTGGCGCTCACCATCTGGATGGTGGTCTCGGAGCCGCTGGCGCAAGGGCTGGTCGAGATGCTGGGCCTGGACCAGGTGGCCGAGTGGAAGGTGGCCATCCGGATGCTCGGGGCCATTGGAATCACCGGCCTTGCCGCCTTCGCGCTGCCGTCGCTGCTGGCGCGCGTCACGCGCGTGAAGGTGCTGAGCAACTCCGCGTACGAGATTTCGCAGGGTGACCTGTCCAAGCCCGTGGCCGCCGAGGGCGGCAGCACGCGCGACGAAATCGACGAGCTGACGGGCGCCATCATCCGCATGCAGGAGAACCTGCGCGAGCTGGTGGGCAAGATTCAAGAGACGGCCAAGAGCGTGGCCGACACGGCCATCGACCTGCAGCGCTCGGCGGAGAACGTCAACGGCTCCACGGAGGAAGTGGGCTCGTCGATGAACATCATCGCGGGCGGCGCGGAGACGCAGTCGCAGCTGGTGTCCAAGGCCTCCAAGGTCATCACGGAGATGGCCAGCAGCATCCAGCGCACGACGGGCAGCGCGGAGGACGCGGCGCGCACGACGGCGGAGACGAGCAGCGCGGCGGAGGATGGCTCCAAGGCGGCGCGGCTGGCCGGCGACAAGGTGAAGAAGGTCTTCAACCGCATCGAGTCCGCCAGCCAGCAGGTGTTCGCCTTCGGCGAGAAGACGCAGGAGATCTCGAAGATCGTCGACGCCATCACCCAGGTGGCGCAGCAGACGAACCTCTTGGCGCTCAACGCGACGATTGAGGCGGCGCGCGCGGGTGAGTACGGCCGGGGCTTCGCGGTGGTGGCCGACGAGGTGCGCAAGCTGGCGGAGAGCGCGGGCCGTTCCGCCGAGCAGATCTCCAAGCTGGCGCGGGACATCTCCGGTCAGTCGACGTCCGTGGTGAGCGCCATGAAGGAGGGCATCGCGGAGCTGGCGGAGGGCCGCGAGGACCTCACCAACATCGTGCGCTCCATGGGCGCCATCACCGACACCATCCGCAAGGGCTCCGAGAAGGTGCACCTCATCTCCGAGAGCACCCGCGAGCAGCACAAGGGCAGCGAGGAGATGGTGAAGGCCATCGAGGAGATCAAGCTGGTGGCGCGCAACAACGCCGCCTCCACCGAGGCCATCCAGTCCGTCATCCAGGAGCAGACGGCCGCCGTGTCGCGGATGACGTCGCTGGCGAGCGAGCTGACCAACCTCTCCGTCGAGCTGCAGAGCGTGGTGCGCAGCTTCCGTCTGGGTCCATGAGCCAGGGCGCCACCGTCGTGTTGGGCGCCGCGGAGGCGCGGCTGCGCGAGGTGATGCTCGCCCTGCCGGACGTCACCGAGGAGTTCCCCTGGGGACACCGCACCGCGAAGGTGCGCGGGAAGATGTTCGCCATCCTCGTGCTCGACGAGGAAGGGCTGCGTGTCACGACCAAGCTGCCCACGTCCAACGAGGCGGCGCTGATGCTCCCGTTCGCCGAGCCCACGGGCTATGGCCTGGGCAAGAGCGGCTGGGTGACGGCGCGCTTCTCCCCCGGACAGGAGGTCCCGGTGGAGCTGATGGCCCTGTGGATCCAGGAGAGCTTCCGCGCCGTGGCGCCCAAGTCCCTGGGTGACGGTGCGTCCGTGGTGAAGAAGTCCGCCGCGAGCAAGACGAAGGCGGTGGGCGCGGAGTCGACGGCGTCGGGCGAGAAGTCGTCGGGCACGAAGGTGAAGCCCGCCGCCGCGAAGCCGAAGACGGCGAGCGTGAAGGTGACGGCGACGGACGCGAAGCTGAAGCCCGCCGCCGCGAAGCCGAAGACGGTGAGCGCGAAGTCGAAGTCGACGGGCGCGAAGGTGAAGCCAGCCGCCACGAAGCCGAAGACGGTGAGCGCAAAGGCGAAGTCGTCGGACGCGAAGCTGAAGCCAGCCGCCATGAAGCCGAAGACCGCGAGCGCGAAGGTGAAGTCGTCGGGCGCGAAGCTGAAGCCATCCGCCACGAAGCCGAAGACGGTGAGCGCGAACGTGAAGTCGACGGGCGTGGAGGCGAAGGCCGTGGGGGTGAAGGCGGCACCCGCAGGCGCGAAGACCTCGGGCGCGCAGGTGAAGCGTCCTGGCAAGAAGGTGGCTGCGGCGGCAGGCAAACCGTCCGCGAGGAAAGTGGCGCCCGGGGTGAAGCGGCCCCGCACGGCGCGACGCGCCACGGCGTCCCGCTCAATGCAAAGCTGATACAACACGACCTCTGTGCGGCACGTCATCTTCCGGGTGGAGAAGGAGCGCTACGGACTGCCCTTGTCGGCGGTGCGGGAGGTCGTCGTGCCTCCGGAGCGCTTCACCCGGGTGCCGCGCGCACCGGCTGCGATTACCGGGGTGATGAACCTGCGGGGCCGGGTGGTGACGGTGGTGGAGCTGCGCCAGCTGTTGGGGCTCCCGGATGGGGCCTCGCCGCCGTCCCGCGTGGTTCTTCTGGACCGCGGCCGGAGGGATCTGGGACTGTTGGTGACGGATGTGGATGGAATCGAGGCGGTCGAGCGGGTGAGCACGGCGCCGGGGAAGTCGACACCGGCCATCCGTGGCGTCGCCCGGCTGGGTGGGCTGGGAGTGACCGTGCTGGACCCGGAGGGACTGGACGCCGCGGTGGTTGCCTTGTTCACCCATTCCAAGTGAGTAGCCCCCTGGAAAGCGCGGGTGTTAGTGTGCGCGCTCCTCTAGGCTAGGCGATTCGGAGGCGGAGTTCTTCACATGGCTAAGCGGGTCCTGGTCGTCGACGATGCCATCTTCATGCGCAACATGATCAAGGACATCTTCGCGTCTGGAGGGTTCGAGGTCGTCGGCGAAGCGGCCAATGGCCTGGAGGCCGTGGAGAAGTACAAGGAGCTCAAGCCCGACCTCACGACGATGGACATCGTCATGCCGTTCAAGAGCGGCATCGAGGCGACGCGGGAGATCATCAAGCACGACAGCAGCGCGGTGGTCATCATGTGCTCCGCGCTCGGTCAGGAGAGCCTGGTGATGGAGGCCATCGAGGCGGGCGCCTCGGACTTCATCGTCAAGCCGTTCCGCGCCGAGGACGTGCTGGGTGTGGTGAAGAAGGTCCTGGGAGTGGGAGGGGCGTGAGCGACGTCGCCCGCGGGCGGTCACTCGGCGCTTTCTGAACGAGGTCGGGCATGACGATGGACATGTCCCGTTACCTGGGCCTCTTCATCTCGGAGGCCACCGAGCACCTCGAGGCGCTCGGCAGGGACCTGGTACAGCTGGAGCGCGAGGGGTCCTCGAGCGCGGTGGACTCGATGTTCCGCCACGCCCACTCCGTGAAGGGCATGGCGTCGTCGATGGGCTTCGAGCCCATCGCGATTCTGGCGCACCGGGTGGAGGACCTGGTGGACGCCGTGCGGCAGGACCGCAGCCGGCTGGACCGGGACCTGGTGGACCTGCTGTTGAGTGCCTCGGACACGCTGCTGGCGCAGGTGCGCGCCGTGGCCGAGGGACATCCTCCGGACGAGGCCGCCCCGCTCCTGGCGCAGCTCGCCGCCCGCGTCACCACGATGACGGGCCACGCCCCCATCGCCACGCGCGTCGCGAAGGTGACCGTGCTCAAGCCGGAGGGCTCCGACGGTGGGGAGTCCTCGGGTGGCTCCGGTGGTGGCACGGGCACGGCGGGTGGTGGCTCGGGCGCGAGTGGTTCGGGCTCGGCGGGTGGTGGTTCTGGCGCGAGTGGTTCGGGCTCGGCGGGTGGTGGTTCCGGGACGGGTGGTTCGGGCACGACTGGCGGCTCGGGCGCGACGGGTGGTGGCTCCGGCGCGAGTGGTTCGGGCGCGGGCTCGACGGGTGGCTCCGGCGCAGGCGGTGGTGGCTCCTCCGGCGCGGGCTCGACGGGTGGTTCGGGTGCGACGGGTGGTGGTTCCTCCGGCGCGGGCTCGACGGATGGTGGTGCTGGCG
>NZ_SRLW01000495.1:0-4270 GCF_006518215.1 Myxococcus sp. AB025B | reverse complement strand
CCTCCCAGGGATGCCCCCGTGCCCGGCAGCGCCAGGAGCACGGCCGAGGCCAGCGCCGTGGCGAGCCCCAGCCCCAGGCCCGCATGACGCCGCGCGGGCCCCGGCTCGCCCACCACCAGGAACAACGCCACCAGGCCCAGCGCGAAGTAGGCCACGTGCACGGGGGCCGTCGGCGCTCCGCGCGCGAGCCACGCCGTGGCGACCAGCTGCACCGCCAGCCCCGTCTGGGCAATCCCCTTCACCGGCCCCCGGTTGAGCACCAGCACCAGCGCCAGCACCAGGTCCAACGCCACCAGCCCGTACGTCCACGACGGGTCCTGCAGCGAGCCCAGCACCCCACCGGCCCGCAGGAACCACGCGGCAGCGCCCGCCCCCAGCACCGCCGCCACCGGGCCCGGATGCGCGGAGACGGCGCTCGTCACCAGGTCGCCACCGAAGACGGTGGCCTCGTCGTCCACCGCGTCCCCCAGCCGATCCAACCGCGTGCGGCCGACCTTCTTGTAGGACTGCAGGTGGTCGAAGGGCTCACCACAGGCGGGACAGGCCGAGGCGCCCCGGGGAATGGGGCTGTGACCGCAGCTCGGGCAGAGGGTCTGAGGCATGGCCCGCGTATACCGCACCGAACACTCCGCCCACGAGGGCGCGACGCCCATGTCAGCCCGCACCCCCAACTGCCAATTTTTGGACCAAATCGGCGGGGCACCAGCGACACCCGGGTCATTCAAGACCGAGCGCACTCGCAGTGTTCGCGGTTTGTAGTGAACTCTCGACTCTTGAACGAAACGTCGAGATTGCGGGGCTGGATGAACGAATCAACTCGACAGAACGAGGAACCCTTCCGGGGTTGCGGTGCTCTGCGTGAGGTGGTGAACCAGGAACCCCGCTCCGTGACAGGGAAAACCCTTAGTACGCGTTACCCATCAGGTGAGCGTCCGGCTGGCACCTCGTCTGCATATGTCAGACCCCAGGTGTACTCACCCGCGCAGCAACGCGAGGTGGGAGGAGCACATGGCCAAGACGACGACACGCAAGAGCGTCACGGTGCGCCGACAAGGGCGTCGGGTGATGCCAGCACTGCGGCGGACGGCTCAGCGGGCCCGGGTGGCCGCCGAGAAGGCCCACCTCACCGTGGGGGAGGTCATCGCCGCCGCCTTCGACACCGCGGGCGGTGAGCTCGGTGAGGCGCTGGCGGTGATGACGTCACCGCAGATGACGCGGGCCCTGGGGCGCCGCATCGTCGTGGTGGGCTGAAACCCTCCGCTTTTTTCAGCGGAGGAACGACTGGTGGCCCGCACCGTGGCTCTGGAGCCTCGGCGCCAGGGCCCCGGGTTCACTCCCCGGCCAGGAGCACGCCGGTGGTGTAGTGCCGCTGGGTGGGCTCACCCGCCAGCGCGCGAGCGAAGTCCTCGGCATTGTTGGGGTGCACCAGGAAGGTGCCCGCGCGCGTCTGGAGGCGCACAGGCGCCATGTCCGGGTGCGGGTCCGCGGACACGGTTCCGCCGCCGCCCACGTCCACCGGCGGGCTCGGGAGCGTCGCGCACCCGGCGAACAGCAGGACTCCCAACGTCACGAGAAGCATCTTCATCCGCGTCCTCCGGGACAGAGGCCACCAGGCCCGTCAGCCGGGCCCCTCTATTCCGGCGGCCCCCGGACAGGCAAGGCCCGATGCGTCGCGCGCGGAGGACGGCAGGCCGGGAGCGTGGACAAGTCCAGCGCAACGCCCGGGCGGACCCACCGGTCGTCGCGGTCACCCAGGCGAGGAGCGCTCAGCCACTCCCCGCCCGGGAGTCACGACCCCTGGAGGTTCAGCGAGGCTGCCAGCGGGGACGGTGGTCGTCGCTGTCGCCCGTCTGCAGCGTGAAGCCCGCCTTCGGGTGGATGATGGCCGCGCCCTCCTGCGCGCCCGTCACCGGGTCGATGCGCTGCACGTGCAGCTGCCCCGCCTTGATGAACGCGACGAAGCGGCCATCCGGCGAGAACGACGGCAGCGTGCCGTCATCCACGAGCCGCACCTCGGTGCCCGTGGCGGAGCCGTCCTGCGGGTTGATGGCGCGCAGGAAGATGACGTTGCCCGAGCGGTCCTGGCACGGGGACACCGCGCCGCCGCACAGCACCGCGCCGCCCGACGTGGGCCGGTAGTAGTACGCGCGCACGTACGCGGCCCAGGTGCCATCCGGCGCCCAGATGGGGCTCGCGATGAAGGAGTCCACGGTGCCGTCGGTGGACGCCTCCGTGGACACGTCCGCGACGAGCTGGGGCGCGCCGCCGCCCGTCACGTCGATGTTGTAGAGCCGGACCAGCGGCGTGGGCGTGGTGTCCCCCTCGAAGGTCACCAGCTCGTTGTTCGGGTTGGCCAGGAACAGCAGCTGGTCGTTCACGCGGTTGTAGTGCGCCTGCTCCGCCGTCACCCCGGCGTTGGCCAGCGGCGTCGGCGCGGTGCCCCCACCGCTCGAGGTGAACAGGCCCTCGCCGTTCACGTTGAAGACGAACGTCGTCCCGTCACGCGACCAGTCCGGGAACGCGCCCGTCGTCGTCGCCTGCACCACGCCCCCGGCGCCGCCCGGCGTCACCGCCGAGATGCCGGAGCGCTGGCTGCCGTTCTGCCGCACCCACGCGATGGCGGCGCCCGGCTCCCACTCCATCGAGCGGAAGGCCTCCGTGTTGCCCGTGCCGCCATCGGCGACCACCACGCCCTGGCCCTCGACGAGGGGCACCTCGCGCACGGTGAGCTCACCGGCGCTCTTCTCCGTCGCGGTGTCCACCGCGCCCTGCGCGAACGAGAGGTGCGTACCGCCCGGGCCCCACCGCGGATAGCGGCTGTCCGTGCCCGCCGCGCTCAGCGACGTCATGCCCGGCGTGTCGTAGCGCATCACCAGCGCCGCGGAGACTCCGGCATCGTCCCGCCCCGTCACCGCGACATGCATCGCCTGGCACGTGAGCGGAGCGCCCTCGCAGCGAAGGCCCGGACCACAGTCCCCGGACGCCGTGCAGGCATCCCCCTTCGCGCCGGTGCCCTGGCCACCACCGTCGGGCGTGCCCGCGTCGTCATCCGTGCCCGCGTCGGGCATTCCCGCGTCCGGCACTCCCGCGTCGGGGACACCCGCGTCGTCGTCTCCACCACCGGCGTCCGGCTCGGGGGTGGGCGTCTGGATGGGGCGCTGCTCGCACTCGTTGTCGCCGGTGCAGACCCACTCCTGTCCCTCCGCGGGCTGTCCCTTGTCACTGCGACAGTCGAACTGGTCCACACATTCGTCACCACACCCCGTCGACAGAACCCACAGCGCGCAGCACAGCGCGCCGACGATTCGCTTGTCCATTCAGCCCCTCCAAGTGAGTGAAGGGCGTATAGCCTCGCTCCAAAGGGACGGAATGGTTCGCGAGGGCGGGTTGCAGTGAGCATGTTCCTGAATGAACGGCGATTCACTCCGGCGTGATGAATGATCGACACCCACTGCCATCTCGATGCGACGCGATTCGATGAGGACAGGACGCTCGTGCTGGAGCGCGCCTGGGCCGCGGGGCTGCAAGGCATCCTCGTCCCCGGTGTCGGTACCCACGACTGGGAGCCCCTGCTGGAGCTGTCGCGCGCGGAGCCGCGCCTCCAGGTGGGCCTGGGCATCCATCCCCAGTTGCTGCCGGACATGACACCCGAGGAGGACGACGCGGCGCTGGAGCTGCTCGACGCGCTCTTGTCCAAGGGCGGCGCCATCGCCGTGGGCGAGTGTGGACTCGACGGTCCATCCCTGCCCGGCGCGCCGCTCGAGCGGCAGCTATTCGTGCTGCGGCGGCACCTGGCGCTCGCGCGCAAGCACCAGCTGCCGGTGTTGATGCACTGCCACCGGCTCCACCCGGCCCTCATCGAGCTGTTCAAGCAGGAGGCGCTGCCCGAGGCGGGCGTGCTCATGCACAGCTACAGCGGCGGCGTGGAGCTGGCGCGCTTCTATCTCCAGAAGGGCTGCCACTTCTCCTTCGCCGGCCCGGTGACGTGGGCCGAGGCGCGCAAGCCCCTGGACGCGCTGCGCGCCATCCCGCTGGACCGGCTGATGGCGGAGACGGACGCGCCGGACCAGGCCCCCACCCCTCACCGGGGCGGCCGCTCCGAGCCGGCCTACCTGCCCCACATCCTGGAGGGGATGGCCCGCGTGCGGGGAGAGCCCCTGGACGAGGTCGCCCAGCGGACGACCGAGAATGCCCGGCGCCTGTTCCGGGAAGGTTTTCCCCCCGCTTCGCGGTAGGCGAGCGGTCGCGTTATAGAGGACCCCCATGAACC
>NZ_SRLW01000494.1:0-4336 GCF_006518215.1 Myxococcus sp. AB025B | reverse complement strand
GTTTCAGTGCTGGCGGTGCTCATGAGGCCCGTTGACGCCTCCTGTCCGGCGGCCCTGACGCCCGCGCGCCAGGGGGGCTGGGAGGCCCGCCTGCCTACTTGTGGTACGGCTCACCCTTGAGGATGGTGAACGCCCGGTAGAGCTGCTCCACGAGCACCACGCGCGCGAGCCGGTGGGGCAGCGTCATCTTCGACAAGGACAGCGTCAGGTGGGCCTGGGCCCGCACGCTCTCGTCCAGGCCCTCGTCGCCGCCGATGACGAAGAGCAGGTCGCGCGAGCCCGTCTGGGCCTTGCCCACGTAGCGGCCCAGCTCCACCGAGTCGATGAGCGAGCCGCGCTCGTCCAGCGCCACCAGCCAGTCCTGCGGCTTGCGCCTGGCGAGGATGGCCTGGGCCTCCGCGGCCTTGGCGTCGCCGGGCTTGAGCTTCTTGCCGCTCGCCTCGGCGAGCTCCACCAGCTCGAAGCGGGTGTAGTGCCCCAGCCTGCGGGCATACTCCTGGACCGCCGGCTCGAAGAGGCCCGAGCGGTCCTTGCCGATGGAGAGCAGGCGGACCTTCAGGACACCTTCTCCCGGGCGGCGTCCGCCCAGAGACCCTCGAGGTCGTAGTGCGCGCGCAGGTCCGCGAGGAACAGGTGCGCCACCACCTCGCCGTAGTCGAGCAGCACCCACTGGCCCGTGTCCACGCCCTCGGTGCCCAGCGCGCGCTGGGGCGCGTCACCCTGCTTGAGCTGCACCTGGACGTTCTCCGCCATGGCGCTCACCTGGCGGTCGCTCTCGCCGGAGGCGATGACGATGTAGTCCGCGTACGACGTCATGCCCCGGACATCCAGGATGACGACGTCCAGCGCCTTCTTGTCGATGAGCAGCTGCGCCATGCGGCGCGCCAGGGCCTGCGCCTGGGGGTTCTCCGCGGGGCCCGACTTCTGCTGCGGGGCGGCTGGCAGCTTCGCCTTCTTCTTGGGCCGCAGCGGCGTCTTGCCCGTCGTCTTCTTGCGCGCCGGGGCCTTGGCCTTGGCGGGCGCCTTGCTCGCGGCGACCGTCCTGCCCGTCGCCGACTTCTTGGTGCGCGCCGGAGCCTTCTTGGCCGCGCTCTTCTTCCGGGGGGTCGTCTTCTTCTTCGTTGCCATGTGCGGCGCACCCTACCGCACCCTTGGCAACACGCCATGGGTCCTCTAAGGGTCCTGTCCATGAGCGACGCCCGGCTGGAACAGTTCAAGAAGATGGTGGCGGACTTCCCCGACTCCCCCATGAGCCACTTCTCCCTCGGCAAGCTGTACCTGGAGCGCAAGCAGTACGCCGAGGCCGCCGCCGCCCTGGAGCAGGCGGTGCGGCTGGATGGGACGTACGCTGCCGCCATGGTCTCCCTGGGGGACGCGCTGTCGGGCGCCGGGCAGTCGGAGCGCGCCCGCGAGGTGCTCACCCGGGCGAGGGAGCACGCGCTGGCCCAGGGACATCCGGGGCTCGCCGAGGAGATCGACGAGCGGATCTCCGACCTGGGCTGAGCCTCAGTCGCGCCAGGTGACGCCCACGCCGAACACCTGGCGGGAGTAGCTCAAGTCGTTGCGCGGCAGCCGCGTGCTCCACAGGCCCCAGGACAGCTCCAGGTCCACGCGCTCCGAGACGGGGCGCGCGAGCTTCAGGGACAGGGAGTTCTGCCCCTCGTCCTCCTCCACGAGGATGATTTCCGGCGACAGGTAGATGCCGTCCGGATAGCGCGTCACGCCCAGCGAGCCCTGCGCCAGCAGCGTCATCCGCCAGGGCAGCCGCACCCCGGCGTTCGCCGACACCCGGTGGCGCAGCACCGTCTCCCCGTAGCTGTTGGAGGAGACCTCCTGGTACGTGTAGCGCAGCCCCAGGGTCAGCGGCCCCCGGTAGTTGTAGCCGAAGCCCGCGGTGAGGGCGCCGTCCTCGCGCCGCCCCGGGGAGCTCTCCACGCCCGGACGCGGGCGCGCCAGCGGCCCGTAGCGGCGCGCGCCCCAGTCGCCGAAGACGGACAGGCTGTGGCGCCGGTCGAAGCGGTAGCGCCCCAGCACCCCCAGCTCCAGCCCGCCGAAGTTCGCCGTGGGGTCCGGCCGGTAGACGAACCTGCGCGCGCCCGCGCGCACCCGCAGCGCCAGCCGCACGTCCGGGGCGTACTCCGCGAAGGCGCTCGCGCCCAAATCCGAGTACGCGCGGGTGCCGCCCCGCCGGTCCTTCGCGTGCCCCTCCGCGCCCAGGCCGAACTCCGTGCCCAGCGCCAGCGAGGCCTCGAGCGCGCCGGCCTGGATGAGCGTGTCCTCGTCGGAGAAGCCCGCGTACTTGCGCGCGCCCAGCTCGTAGCGGCCGACGAGCTGCGTGCGCTCGAACGTCCCCTTCCCCTCGGCCGAGCCCAGCACGCTCAGCGCCGGGTCCACTCCGGGCGAAGGCGTGCTGCCGTCGGTGAAGTCGCGCGGGGCGTTGGTGTCCGCCAGCAGCCGCAGGGTGCCCTTGAGCGCGCCCTCCCACTCGGCCGCGGACGCGGGGCGGGCGGCGGCGAGCACCAGGAACACCAGGAGGGTAGGGCGGACGCGGGACACGACGCGGGGCACCATACCCGGCCTCGTGCCTGCACGCCCCACTCGCGGGAGGACGGGCCCGGCCGGTTGGCTGGCGACGGTGACGACACGGTTCGCGCCCGGTACATTGCTGGAATGCGCCCTGCCTCACTTCTCGCCGCGGCGGTCGGCCTCGGGCTGGCCGCCTGCGCCCAGTCGACGTTCATCACCGAGGTGAGGGGCGAGACGACCGTGCCCGCGAGCCTGCCGGGCGGCAGCACCGAGCTCAACGCCTTCCCCCCCATCAGCAGCTTCGCGGGGATGGACTTCGACCAGAACCAGGACTTCAAGAACCAGGGGCTCTCCAAGAGCGAGGCCACCTCCGTCCACGTCGACTCGCTCTCGCTGCAAATCCTCAGCCCCAACGACGTGGACTTCACCTTCCTGGACAACGTGGAGTTCTTCGTCCGCGCCGGAGACCGCGAGTCGCGCATCGCGTGGAAGAATGACCTCTCCCGCAACAGCCCGCGCGCGCCCAACCCCACGCTGCGGCTGGACCTGGCGGACGTGGAGCTGCAGCCCTTCGTCGCCGCGCCCACCATGAGCATCATCATCCGCGGCAAGGGCCGGACGCCCGAGCGCGAGGTGCGGCTGCGCGCGGTGGTGCGGCTCGAGGTCGAGTCCGGGCTGCTCTAGCCCGAGGGCCCTACTTCGTCAGCTCCTGCGCGCGGCGCTCCAGCGCGCCGGCCCGGCCATCCAGCTCCCCGGCCAGGGCCTCCAGGCGCCTGGCCTCGGCCTCCATCGCCGTGAGGTCCACCGGACCTCCGGCGGCCAGGTCCTGGGCGCGCACGCCGTCCACCAGGGGGCGGCGGTCCGTGGCGCGGACGGACATGGGCTCGGGGCGGCCCGTGGTGGGCGTCCCGGGGGTGTCCGGCATGGAGGGCTCCGGGGGCGCGCCCGTGCCCGGGTTGCCCGACATGGGCGGCGCGTCGCTGTCGCCGCTGGCCTCCTGGAACAGGCCACCGCCGCGGTCGCTGGGCTCCACCCGCAGGCTCCGGTCCGAGCTCATCCTGAGCCGCAGCCGCCGGTCCTGCTCGTCGAACATCGACTCCTCGCCCAGGAAGTCGCTCATCCGGCGGTCCAGGTCGCGCTCCTCGCGCGCCTCGGTGATTCGCGCGCGCATCAGCTTGAGCCGCTCGCGCACCTTGTCCTCGGCGTCGCGCAGGGTGTCCGCCTGCTCCAGCAGGTCCTCCGGGTCGTCGCCGCCCGTCGTCGTCCTGTCCAGCGTGGGCACCTTGGAGGCCGGCAGCGCCAGGCGGACCGAGTCGCGCTCGGTGCGCGTGGTGCGCATCACCTCCAGCAGCGTGGCGCGCTGGGCGCGGTCCGCCGTCTTGTCCCAGGCCGTCATCAGCCGCCCGAGCTCGTCCGACAGCGCCTGGTGCAGCGCCACGTGCGCGCGCTCCGACTCGCCCTCGGCCGTGGACACCGCCTGCGCCAGCTGGGTGAGCGAGCCGCTCAGCTCCTGCGAGCGCCTGAGCGCCGTCTCCAGCTCCGTGCCCGTGGTCAGCCGCCCCTGGGCACGGGCCTTCAGCGCCTCGATGCGCTCGGCCACGCCCTGCAGCTCGTCGCGCAGCGCCTGCTGCTGGGTCCTCAGCGCCCGCGCCTCCGTCCTCGCCACCTGCGCCCGCGCGCGCGCCGCCTCCAGGCCGGACGCGGCCCAGGCGGGCACGCCCACCAAGAGGCACAACGCGAGGACGAGGGAGCGGGGGTTCATCAACAGGCCCCCATGAGCAAGGCGGATGCCAGCCCCGCGGCGCCCCCG
>NZ_SRLW01000493.1:0-4350 GCF_006518215.1 Myxococcus sp. AB025B | reverse complement strand
TCCCTCCCCCGAACCCCCTCCGAACCAACTACACAAGATTCGGGACTTGACCGTGCAGCCCCCATGAGGTACACGTCGGCCGTCTGCCTCCTCAGCCGCGTTGTTCGCGACCAGGCTCATCTTCGGCAACACGCCACCGCCAGTAGCGCTCCGGCTTGACCCACACAACCGTCTCGGCCGAGGCCTTCATGAAAGCGTCGAGGACCCTCTTGCCGAGGACCAGGTTGCCGTCGGCATTCTCGCGCAGCAAGGCGTCTGCGCCGTGCTTCGTGAGCATGTCGACGACGTCGTCTTGGTAGACACAGCCGTCGCGATGGAGAAGGGCCAGCATCCAGTCGGCCACCTCGGCGGGTGTCACGCGCCCGACCCGCCAGCGCCAGGAGCCGGCATTGGCGGCTTCACCGAGGCGGGTTCCAGCGAGGCCTCTGGGAGCCGACCGCTCTCCAGCTTCCTGCCGGCAAACCATTGGCATTGGTAGTAGTCGCCGTCGTCGCCGTCGTCGTCCCGGTACGTCACCGTCATCTCCGGGCCGCCGCTCTTGAGCTTCACGATGTCGCCGACCTGAAACCGGCTCTTGGCGCTTCCTTTTGTCATGTCGTCCCTCACCTCGTAAACGGTGGAGAAAAACAGCTCGCGCGTGTACTGCCTCTCCCTGTTCTGCTCGAAGGGATTGTCCATTCGCTCCGGGCTGAGGGCGCGTTGCAGCGCCAAGCGCGTCATCAAGCTGATGGACCTCTTCTCCTGGCAAGAGGTGTTACCCGGAGGAGGCGCGCAGCCGCCCCTCGCTATTCCTCTAAGCGCCCGCCGCCCAACATCGGCAGGCCTCTCGTGCGCTCTCCCTACGGCGAAGTGCCTCCGCCTTCACCTTGAAAGGAGTGATTCTTAGGCGGCCAGCTTCTCGGCCTCTGCCTCCGCCAGCTTCTTCTTCAGTGACACCAGTCCCGGGCGCGGTTCCAGGCCGACCTGAACGCGGAGTTGGTAGCGCACGAGGTCGGCGAGGTAGCGCGAGATGTCGCGCGTGTTCGGGCCGAGCTGGAGGCGGCCGGCGTCCTCATCCCAAGTGCCATATGGCCGGCGGATCGCGTCGGGGGTGATGTAGTCCTCGATCCCTGGGAACGCGGCTTCACGGTCCTCCCGGCTCATAAGATAGACGCGCCACAGCGGGTTGGTATGGGCAAAGTTCACCTGGCCGTCGGCGATAGCCTGGATGATAGCGTCCCGCTTAGCGTGCGCGGCCCCCGGGTCGCGCGCCTCCTCCCCGTTGTGGAAGGAGCGCACCAGGAAGGCCATGCCCTTGAGCATGGTCGAATGGGCGAGGAGGGTGAGCTTGTCCCAGCCCGGCTTGTTCCAGCCCGGCTGCTTGGCCAGCGCCTCCCAGAAGCGGTCGGCGTAGTCCTCCGACCCAATCACGTCGAGCGGGGTGATGCCCGACTGGTTGAAGGCGCCGCGGAAGAGGATGGCGCAGGTGTTGACGAGGTCGTCGCGGTAGATCGCCGGCTCCTCCAACTTTGCCCCCGACTTCTTGTGGCCGGCATCCACCACCCGGAGGCCATGCACGGAGCGGTTCAGTGCGAGCCGCTCGGTCACGTACTTGCTCACAGGGTTGGCGGCGTCGAAGGCGAGGGCCTGGGCGGCAGACGGCTTCTTGCCGAGCACGTTGAGGTCGTGGAAGAGCTGCCGCTCCTGCTCGGCATTCAGACCCAGGTGAACGGTGACGTCGACGGTGAAGGCGGTGCCGAACTCCGTCATGGCTGCGGTCCACACCTCCATTTCCTCGGAGGTCACCTCCTGGGTGTCATCGATCCAGAGCCCCTTCTTCGGGTACTTTGCATTGGTCAGGACGGTATTCAGCCACTCGTGAACAATCTCGGCCGCGCGGAGCCGGTGCTGCCCATCGACCACGAAGAGCTTCTGGAGCTTGTGAAGGTGGAGGATGGTTCCAGCGGAAGTGTCCTCGAATTCCAGGCCTTCATCCTGGATGTTGCGGATGTTCGCCGTGAACGGCTGGAGCGCCTGATATGGGCCCTCGCCCAGCTCGGCGAGGAGGTCATTGAGGCAGTCCGGGATATGCTTGCCACTGACCTTCCAACGCGCCTTCACGCCGGCGAGGAGGCCGCGAAGGACGTAGATGGCCAGCTTCTTGGCATGGTCCGGGATGAGCTGGCGCTGCGCGATCTGATCCGAGTTCTCGCCCATGGCGATGATGCGGGCCTCATTGGCTACAAGCGCCACCTCGCGGAACGTGGCCATCGTCATGGTGACGTTGAGGGTGTTGTTGCCCATGTTGAAGCCGGCCAACACGGGCAGGTCCACCGTGCCACGTCCGCCAGTCTTCTTGAGCTGGTCGAGGCCGTACCGCTTTTTGCTCTCGGTCATGTCGGTTTCCCTCTTGAACACCGGGCGTTCATTCGCCTGGCTGCCATAGAACACCATGAAACCGATGGAGTCAACCGCCTGGCTTACTGTTTTCTCTGCCTGGCGGAGGTTTTTAATGGCCAGGCGCGGAGATTTTCCGTCCTGCGGAGGTGTTAGGGCGCCTATCGCCCCATCTTCGCCAGGTCGTAATTGGGAGAAAGGCCCGGCTGCGGCGGTTCCGGCACCTAACAGGTTGCGCCGGGGGGGGCGAGTATGGGCCGCATGGGGCCCTGTTAAGGGCGGCGGGCTTGTGTAGAGAGTCGAGGAGGGCCGCTGGCGGGTGATATGCGCGGGCTGTTCGCCGGGCCGGAGGAGAGGCCGTTCCGCCTCTCTTGGGGCACTGCCGGCCCAAGCGGCCCACCCAGGCGCTCCGGACACAGCCAGAACAGGGCCTGGAGCCAGCAGCAAACTAGCAGCAAAATCCTTGGTGTCCGCGCGTGCTGGATGGGATGGCTGGACAGCCTGGGTGAAGAAACCTGAGTGGTTACGATGGGTTGTAAACCGCTGATAACTCCTGGACTGCCCTTCGCCTTGGTTCGGGACCAAGGGGTCGCAGGTTCAAATCCTGTCTCCCCGACCATGATTTGACGGGCTGGAGATCCTTCGGGGTCTCCAGCCCGTTTCCGTTTGGGGCTCTGGGGTCCGGAAGCCCCTGCACTACCGGGCCCGGACCTTCGGTCACTTGGGCTGAGCAGGGACGCGGGCCTGGAGCTCCGGGCGCGGGTAGGTGCGGAACTCGTCCTCCCACTTGCTGGCGGAGGGGACCACCTCGAACCGCGGCAGCTCGTCGTAGACGAAGTCGAACGTGAAATGGCCATCGGGCGTGAGCGTCAGCGTGGCTGTGTACCAGGCGTGGCCCTTCGGATTGAGCGGGACCATCCGGGGCCGCCGCTCCTCGAAGGCGTCGGTGACGTCGTCCGCAGGGACGAAGGAGCGCTGCTGGCCGTCGGCGAGTTGGTACAGGCCAGCCTCTTCGGAGAAGAGGGTGATGGCCAGGTACGAATAGGTGGCCTGTGTCCAGTCGTCGTCTTGCAGCCCGTCGAACACGCCTTGCGCGATGGTCTGATGGAGTTGCTCTCTCGCAGGGGCATGTCTGGGGGCTCGGGCCGACTGTCGCGTCAATCCAAGAGGCTGATGGCACGGAGTATCACTGGCTCGAAGGAGGGGCTGGATGAGAATTCCGTTCACATGTCGCCCCAACACGTTACCAGCCTCCAAGGGCATACTCCCTGGGAGGTATGTTCGTGAGGAAGCACGGCTCGTAACCTCCTCCATCCAATCCATGGAGGAGCGTCCACATGAGGCTGGATCGCGTTGTCATCCGGAACTACAAGTCGATCAAGTCGATTGAGCTGCGAATTCCCCAGAAGGAATCGCTACGCCAGGGCTCCGCGGACTTCCTCTCCATCGTCGGCGAGAACAACGCCGGGAAGTCCTCCATCATGGAGGCTATCAGGCTCGCATGCACCAACAGCATGAAGGTCGCGCCGGAGCAGTTTCCTGGCAATGACTTGAGTCGTGGGCCCATTGAAGTCGAGCTGGAGTTCGACCAACTGACGGAGAGGGACACGCAACTCGCCGCCCTCTCCGGCAACACCTACTCCGAAGGTGGCCAGCCGCGCTTCCGGCTGAAACGCATCTGGAAGACGCATGGGGTGGCTTCCGAGAACTGGGCATACACCCCAGGTCGGCCACCGGAGTACGAACTCACGGGCTGGACGTCCTCCAAGCAAGTCCTCTCCCTCAAGTCGCTTCGGGCGACGGTAGGGACAGAGGTGCTGTGGGCGCCGCTGCTCGAGCGATTCGCGGATGAGGCTCCGTCCGCGAAGATCACCCTGAGTCAGCTTGTTGAAGTCGCGCGCGAGCTCGCGTGGTCAAGTCCCGAATCTTGTGTAGTTGGTTCGGAGGGGGTTCGGGGGAGGGAGGCTCCTTGGC
>NZ_SRLW01000492.1:0-4428 GCF_006518215.1 Myxococcus sp. AB025B | reverse complement strand
CTGGGTGGGGGCGTCCTCGGACGCGGGAGCGTGCTCGCCAGGCGAGTCGGGGCAGCCGTCCTCGTCCTGATAGCCGTTGAAGGTCTCCGGCTCGCCGGGGCACACGTCCGGTCCATCGAGGATGCCGTCGTTGTCGTCATCCGGATCCAGGCAGTTGTCGTCGTCCTGGAAGCCGTCGTAGTCCTCGGGGCCGAGCGCGCACGCGGGGGCCGAAGAGGGCGCGGAGGATGCCGTCCAGCTCAGTCCGCCCAGCACGCGGAAGCTCGGGGTGCCGTAGCCTCGGGTGAGGCCGGGGCCCGCGCCCACATGGGCCGCGAGCTCGCGGGTGAAGCGGTACTTCACCGCGCCGAGCGCCTCCAGGGGCCGCTCCTCCGTGTTCGTCTCCTTCAACCCCAGCGCGCCCGCGAGCGTCGCGGCGACCGAGAGCTTCTCGGTGAGCGGCACCTCGGCGCCGATTCCGTACGCGAACTCGCTGCCCACGCGCAGGTTGCGCAGCCGCTCCTCGCCGCGCAGGTTCACGCCCACGTTGGCGAGCAGGCGCACGCGCTCGGTGGCCCACTCGGCGATGAGCCTCGGCTGGAAGGTGAGCCCGTCGGAGCCCAGGAACTCGTCGCCTCCCGAGGTGGGAAGCGTCACCGACGCGGCCACCGCCAGGTGCAGGCCTCCGTCCGTCGACAGGAGGCGCGCCTTGGGGACCAGCCGCAAATCCCCGATGCCCGTGGCATCCACGCCCTGCGCCAGCGACGGGGCCACCTCACCCGCGGGCTGCGACGTGGTGGTGGAGATGGGCAGCGCCACGCCGACCTCCAGCCAGTCGAACAGCGCAATCGCGCCCAGCACGTCCACGGTGAGCTGGCTGTCGACGATGCGGTAGACGAACGCGTCCCGCCTCGGGTCCAGCAGGTTCAGAGGGTCATCCGCGTAGTTGACCGACAGCCCCAGGTTCCAGTCGAGGTGTCGGCCCACGCGCGCGCCGTGCAGCCCCAGCACGTCATAGGCGCCCGGGCCGGGCTTGTACTGCTGCACGTCGATGGCCTGGGAGGCGGGAATCTGTGCCTGGGCGCCGCTCGCCAGCAACAGCGCCAGCGCGAACCACGCCCACGGGCGGGTGGGAGGAAAAAGCACTCGCATGCTCCGACGGTGCCAGAAGGGCACCACCCACATCAACGTGCCGCCAACAATTGCGACACGTGTTGGGCCAGGGAAGGCAGGGGTTGCGGCTTGGGCAAGACCAGGTCGACGCCGAGCTCACGGGCCCGGGCCGTCAGCTCCGGAGAAGCGAAGGCCGTGAGCAGCACCACGCGGGTGTCCGGGGTGAAGCGGCGCACGAAGTCCGCCAGCACCAGCCCCTCCTCGGACTGCGTGCCGCTCAGCCGCAAGTCGCTGATGACCAGGTCGTAGCGGCCCGTCGTCATCAACCCCAGCGCCTCATCGAGCGCCTGTGCCGAGTCCACGCGGTAGCCGGCCCCCGAGAAGAACTGCCCCAACACCCAGCACAGGGTGGATTCGTCATCGACGATGAGGAGGTTCTGAGACACGCGGCCGCCGGAGAGCAAGCCTGGGGCCAACCGTACTCAGGCCCCCGCGATACGACTTTCCCGATACTTGCGGGCTGTCGCCCGGTGCCTCGTCCACCTTGCGTCCAGATCACGGATCCGATTTCTGGAATCCAGATCTGTTGATTCCCAAACGCTTGAGGCGCTCGTAGAGGGAGGAGCGGGGGATGCCCAGGCGGACGGCGGCGCGCTCGACGTGGCCGTTCTCCCGGCGAAGCACGCGCTCGATGTGGCGGCGCTCGAGCTCCTCGAGGGTCAGGTCATCCTCGGCGGCGGGCTCGTCGGGGGAGGACTCGAAGCGCAGGTCGCCGCGGGACAGGGCGCCGCCGCCGGAGAGCAGCACGGCGCGCTCCAGGACGTTGCGCAGCTCGCGGATGTTGCCGGGCCAGGCGTAGCGCATCAGGGCCGTCTCGGCGTCCGGCAGGAGGCCCACGCCGCCGCGTCCGCGCGCGGTGCCCATCTCCGCGAGGAAGCTCCGGGCCAGCACGGGGATGTCCTCGGGGCGCTCGCGCAGGGCGGGCACGTGGAGGATGAGGGTGCTGACGCGGAAGTACAAATCGCTGCGGAAGCGCTTCTCGCGGGTGGCGGTGCCCAGGTCCTGGTGGGTGGCGGCGATGAGGCGCACGTCGACGCGCCTGTCGCGCACGTCGCCCAGCCTCCGGAAGCGCTTCTCCTCCAGCACCTTGAGGAGCTTGGGCTGGACGGTGAGGTCCATGTCGCCAATCTCGTCGAGGAAGAGCGTGCCCCGGTCGGCGACCTCCAAGAGGCCCTGCTTGTTCGCCACCGCGCCCGTGAAGGCGCCCTTCTCGTGGCCGAACAGCTCCGAGTCGAGCAGGTCCCTGGACAGCGCCGCGCAGTTGAGGTCGACGAAGGGCGCGTCGGCGCGGGGGCCGCCTTCATGCAGCCAGCGCGCGAGCACGCTCTTGCCGCTGCCCGTCTCGCCGGTGACGAGCACGGGGCTGTCGCTGTGCTGCATGCGCTCGGCCTCGGCGCGCAGGTTCTGGATGGCGACGCTGGTGCCCAGGAACGGGTCCACCGAGGCGCGCGCGGTGCGCGACAGGTCCGCGCGCAGGCGCTGCCGCTCGCGGCGCTGGGCGACCAGGCGCTCCAGCACGACCTTGAGGACGGCGAGCTCCACGGGCTTGGTGAGGAACTGCTCGGCGCCCTCCTTCACGGCCTGCACGGCCAGCTCGATGGAGCCGTGGCCGGTGAGGACGACCAGGGGCACGGCCGCGTCGATTTCCTTGAGGCGCGGGAGCAGCTCCAGGGCGGTGCCGTCCGTGAGGCGGTAGTCCACCACGGCCACGTCGGGGCGGTGCGTGCGGAAGACCTCCTGGGCCTCGGCGAGGCTCTGGGCTTCGTCCACGTCGAAGCCGTGGGCGGTGAGATAGCCCCTCATGCCGAGCCGGACGCCGGGCTCGTCGTCCACGAGGAGGATGCGGGTACGGGTCATGAGGCGAGCGAGTCTAGGGGCACGGTGGCCGGAGGCGAGGAAACCGCTGGTAGCAGCAGGGTGACTTCGGCGCCACCCTCGGGGTGGTTTCCCAGGCGGATGGTGCCCTGGTGCTCCTCGAGGATGCGCTGGACGATGGACAGGCCCAGGCCGGTGCCGCCCCGGCGCTTGCTGAAGAAGGGCTCGAAGACGTGGGGCAGGTCCTCCTCGCGGAAGCCCGGTCCGCCGTCGCGCACGGTGCAGCGCACCCAGGCGCGGCCGTCCTCCTCGAGCACCGCGGTGGACACGCGCACGGTGGCGCCCGCGGGGGAGTGCTGCACGGCGTTCTCCAGCACGTTGCGGAAGACGTGGAACAGCCGCCGCGAGTCCATGCGCACGGGCGGCAGGGCCTCGGTGAGCAGCGGCGCCACGGCCACGCGGGCCTGCTCGCCGGTGAGGGCGCACGCGGCCAGGGCCTCCTCGACGACGGGGCGCACGGGGCCCTCCACCCATTCGCCGCGCGTGGGCCGGCCGTACTCGAACAGCTCCTGGGTGAGGTGGTTCAAGCGGCGCACCTCGCCGCGCAGGACGTCCATGTACGGGGCCAGGTCCGCGCGCTGGCCCACGGTGGCCTCCACCGCGTCCACCACGGCGGAGATGGAGAAGAGGGGGTTTCTCACCTCGTGGGCCACGCCCGCGACGATGGCGCCCATGACGGCCATGGTCTCACTGCGGCGCAGGCTGGCCTGCAGCTCGAGCAGCCGGGTGACTTCGGTGGCGACCAGGATGATGCGCGAGTCGTCGCCTCCGGCCTCGTCGACCCAGGCGGCGGACAGCTCCCAGGTGCGGCGCGAGTGCGGGTCGGTGACTTCGCGGGTGATGGTGCCGTGGGTGCGGCGCAGCTCGTCGATGAGGGGCGGGGTGCTGGACCAGGGCGGCCTGCTGGCGGCGGTGGACAGGGGCTGGCCGGAGGGGTCCAGGCCGCCGAACAGCGCGCAGGCCGGGGCGTTGAGGCGGTGGATGACGCCGTCGGCGCCGAGCACGAGCAGGGGGGCGGCGACGGCGTCGAAGGTGCGGGTCCACTCCTGGGCGGAGCGGCGGAAGCTGTCGTGGAGGCGCTGGCGCAGCTCGTCCGCGAGGTAGCGGTCGGTGATGTCGGTGACGACGCAGCCGACGTGGAGCTCGCCCAGGGCGTCGCGGGCGGAGGCGGCGGCGCGGCTGCGGACCCAGCGCACGCGGCCGTCGGCGCAGATGAGGCGGTGCTCCAGCTCCACCTCGGAGCCGGGGGCGAGCGACTCGATGCGGGAGCGGTAGCGCGCGCGGTCCTCGGGGTGGATCATCTCCGCCCAGAGGCGGGGCGGGCCGCCGCCGGGGGAGGGCTCGACGAAGGCGGAGGCGGGGTAGCCGGTGGTGCGCTCGATGACGGGGGTGCAGTAGAAG
>NZ_SRLW01000491.1:0-4501 GCF_006518215.1 Myxococcus sp. AB025B | reverse complement strand
CCGCCAACGCACCCCGCACGTCCAACGCCGGCACCACCTTCCCCTCCACGTCCTTCCACACCCCGACCTTCTCCAACCACGCCTTCGCGTACACCCCCGCGGGCACGATGGCCGGGTCCGCCAGCACCAGCCGCTTCAGCCCCTTCAGGTCCTCCGCCCCGCCCGGCGCCACCTTCGCGCCCACCGGCACCACCACCACCAGCCGGTTCGACAGCAGCTCCACCCGCGTGCCGCGCCGCACCAGGCCCGCCGCCTGCACGGCCTCCATCCGAGCCACGTCCGCCGACAGGAACGCATCCGCCGGCGCGCCCGCCATCGCCTGGCGGGCCAGGTCCCCCGACGAGCCCAGCGCCAACACCACCGTGTGGCCCGTGGCCTTCGTGAAGGCCGGCCGCAGCTCCTCGAGCACGTCCGTGGTGCTGGCCGCCGCGAAGACGAGCCCCTCCTCCGCTCGCGCCAACACGGACACGAGGAACAGGCACGTCACGTACAGCCGAAACATGGTACGCACTCCTGCACGCTCCTCTCACCACCGTCGGCGAAGGAGCGCATTGTCCGCACGGCAGCCCACGCCGTGACAACGGGTTGACCCGTGGGGCCATGCCCGCTAAGCCATACTCCGTGTCCCGGAATATCCATTCTAAAGAGGATGAGGACCTGTCGGCGGACGTGCTGAGGCTCCAGCACCTGCTGCTCGCCATGGGCCGGCGCCGTTCGCTCCGCGACCCCATCGCCGCCACGTGCGAGCAGCTCCAGTTCACCGCGCCCCAGGTCCATGCGCTGCTGTGGCTCGGCCAGGACGGCGCGCTCACGATGGGTGAGCTCGCCCGCCGGCTGGGGGTCACCGAGAAGACCGTCACGGGGCTCGTCGACCGGCTGGAGCGCGAGGGACACCTGGTGCGCGAGCGCACCGCCGAGGACCGCCGCGTCGTGCGTTGTCGGCTCACCACCGATGGCCTGCAGACCTACCAGCGGCTCGAGCGCTTCGTGATGCAGGGCATGGGGCAGCTGCTCCACATCCTCGACGCGGGCGACCGCAAGGCGCTCTTCCGCATCCTGGAGAAGCTCCTGCGCCGCATGGACACGCTGGGTGCGGCCGCGGCCACGCCCTCTCGCGAGCGCTCGGCCTGATGTCCCCCGAGCGGGCAAGCAACACCCGCTCTTGCGTGCCGCCAGCAGCGAGGCGCCCCAACTCACTCCCGTGACGTCGCGTGGGCCCGAGGGAGGAACGTGATGAAGGGATGCAGAAGCACGGGAGTCCTGGCCCTGGCCCTGGTCCTGATGCTGTCGGCCTGCCGACGCGGTCAGGAGGGGGCGCCCGCTCCTCCGCCTGCCTCCACCGGGTCCCCGAGCGCTGAGTCCGCGCCCGCGAAGCCGCTCATGCCGCCGGACATGAACGCGGCGCTCGCGTCCATCGCGCCGCTGGTCGCGTCGGTGCAGCCCGCGGTCGTCAAGGTGGAGGTGCGGGATGCGGCGCCCGCCCGTCGCTCGCGTGCGGGCTCGCCGTGGGGTGACGAGGGACGGGGTGGGACGTTCGGTGGCGCGCTCCCGTTCGGCTCACCCTTCGAGGACCCACGTGAAGAGGGGCCACGCCAGGGGCTCGGCTCCGGCTTCGTGGTGGACGCGCGTGGGCTGGTGCTCACCAACAACCACGTGGTGCAGGGCGCCAGGTCCATCCAGGTGCACTTCTCCGACGGGCGACAGCAGGACGCGAAGGTCGTGGGCACGGACCCGCTCACGGACGTGGCGGTGCTCCAGCTCCAGGGGAAGGTGGAGAAGCTGCCCATGGTGAAGCTGGGCGACTCGGACGCGCTGCGCGTGGGTGACTGGGTGGTGGCCATCGGCAATCCCTTCGGCCTGGACTCGAGCGTCAGCCTGGGCATCGTCTCCGCCAAGGCGCGTGACATCCAGGCGGGCCCCTTCGACGACTTCCTCCAGACGGACGCCGCCATCAACCCGGGCAACTCCGGCGGGCCGCTGTTCAACCTCCAGGGCGAGGTGGTGGGCATCAACACCGCCATCGCGGGCCAGGGCTCCGGCATCGGCTTCGCCGTGCCCAGCACGCTGGTGAAGCAGCTGCTGCCCCAGTTGGAGAAGGAGGGCACCGTCACCCGGGGATGGCTGGGCGTGGCGGTTCAGGACGTGACGCCGGATTTGGGCGCCGCGCTGGGGGTGCCGGTGCGCGATGGCGCGCTCGTCACCGATGTGACCCAGGGCACTCCGGCGGCCGAGGCGGGGCTGCGTCCGGATGACCTCATCGTCGAGGCGGGAGGGCGGCCCATCGCCTCGGGACGCGCGCTCACGCGCACCGTGGCGTTGAAGGCGCCGGGCAGCACGCTGCCGCTCACCGTGTATCGCGAGGGGAAGAAGACCGAGGTGGACGTGACGCTGGGCACGCGTCCGGACCTGGAGGGCGTGGCCGCGCGACGTCCCGCCGAGGAGCCCGAGGCACCGGCGCATCAGCGCGTGGGGCTCACGCTGTCGGACATGGACCCGAGGCTGGCGCGAGCGCAGGAGCTACCTCGCGCGGGCGCGCTGGTGACGGACGTCGTCCCGGGCTCCAGCGCCGAGCGAGCGGGCCTGGTGCCCGGCATGGTGGTGGTGGAGGCGTCGGGTCGACCCGTGCGCCGCGCCTCGGACCTGGCTCAAGTGCTGCGCGAGGCCGAGCCGGGCGAGTCCATGCTGCTGCGCGTGGCGATGCCTGGAGGCGACCGCGTGCTGCGCGCGCTCAAGGCGCCGGAGTCGTGACGTCCGCGGGTGCTCGCGCGAGCAGCAAGCGCGGGTGCAGCAGCAGCGCGATGGCCTCGCGCATCGTCCAGTAGCAACGGTCCAACCAACTGAGGTTGCGCTCCGTCCGGAGCGCGGGGCTGGTGAGCACCTCGAAGCCGTTGAGCCGGAAGTACTGCCGCGCGCGCAGCAGGTGATACGGGTCCGACACCACCACCACGCGCCTCGCGCCCAGCTCTCGCAACAGGACCGACGTCAGGCGCGCGTTGTCGTCGGTGGAGTGACTCTCCTCCTCCAGCACACACGCCTCCGGCGGCACGCCCAGTCGCGTCGCCAGCGCCAGCATCGCGCGCGCCTCTGAGGGAGGATGCACGCCCACGCCTCCGGAGAACACGAGCCTCGACGCCACGCCGCGCTGGTACAGCGCCACGGCCTGCTCCGTGCGTGCTCGCAGCGCACCGGAGGGGACACCGCCCGCCAGCACTCGAGCACCCAGCACCACCACCACATCCGCGGACTCGGTGCGCTCGCGCTGACCGAAGCGGTCCACCCAGAGCGCGAGACCGAACACGCCACACGTCGCCACGCCGACGGACACGACGAAGAGTCGGCGGAGACGACCAGGGCGGGAGCGCAGCGAAGCGGGAGGCACGCGCCCCACACTATCCGCGGGACGACGCGTTTACCTCAGGGCTCGAAGCCACCGAGGAACAACTCCCACGCGCCCGCCAGCCGACCCGTGCCCAGGTCCACCGGCCCCAACTGCGTTCCCAACACCGCGCCTGACCCCTTCGTCGACAGCGACACGAAGTCCCTCACCGCGTCCGCGTCACCGAGCGCCTCCCGGGGAAAGCCTCGCGCCCACTGCACCACCCCATCCACGCGGTCCAGCTTCACCAGGAACAGGTTCATGCGGCTCTCCGCCACCCCCGCCATGGGGCCCGTGCCCAGGTCATCGCCCTCCTCGTATCGGCCGACGACGAGCGCCCCCTCCTGCTCGTCCAACGCGAGCCCCGTACCCATGAAACCGACGTCACGCAGCCAGCGAGGCGCACCCTCCGGGTCGAACGCCGCCACGAAACCCCTGCCACCTCCAGGCTCCACCGCGCAGGTCCGCTCCAGGAACGTGAGCGGCGCGGTGAAGCCTCCCGTCACCAGCACCCGTTGCCCCCGCACCGCCACTCCCGTGGCCCGGCCCGAGCGCGTGTCGAGCCGACGCTCCCACCGCGCCCGACCTCGCGCATCCAGCTTCACCAGGAACGGCTGCGAGTCCAGGGCCCCGCGCACACGCGAAGCCTGGAGCGCCCCCGCGACGTAGACCTGCCCCTCCGCGTCCACCGCCGCTGACACCGCCTCGCCCTGGCCTTCGTGCGCATACGTCCAGAGCAGCGCGCCCTTCGCGTCCAGCTTCACCGCGGCGGGAACCCGGCCCCGCTTCGCATCAAACACAGAGCCCACCAGCACCAGGTTGCCCAACCCATCCACGTCCGCATGCCGAGGAACCAGCGTGTCCGGCACCCCGAGCGACTCCAGGCTCCGCGCCCGGATGAAGCCTCCGTCACGCCCCAGCTCCAGCAGGAACCGGCCCGCCGGCAACGGCCCGCTCCCCAGGTCCGCCCCCGCCACGTTGCGCCCCACCACGAAGACTCGCCCGCGAGCGCTCACCGCGAGCACCTCCGCGAACCCCGGCAACGACAGCGACCACTGACGCTCGCCGCCCGTGCCGTAGCGCGCCACCGCGAAGGTCTCCGGTGTCACCGGCCCCGTGCGAGGG
>NZ_SRLW01000490.1:0-4511 GCF_006518215.1 Myxococcus sp. AB025B | reverse complement strand
GCCCGCGCCCCTCCTCCGAGCGCCCCTCCTCCATCCGGGATGCCATCATCCGCTGGCTGGACCAGGAGCTGTAGGAGCACCGCCCACGCGGCACCTGGAGGCGACCGACACGCGCGGGCTAGGCTTGCCGCCATGCGCACTGTCCTGCTCGTCGCCGCCCTCGCCGCCTCCGGCTGTGCCGGCCCCGGTGGCTTCCAGAAGCTCTACCCCGGCATGACGTCCCGGGAGGTCGTCGAGGCCATGGGCCAGGGCCCCACCCGCGCCCACGAGTTCCCCGACCGGTCCTCCGCCTGGTACTACGGCGACGACCAGTGCGTGCTGATGCGCGAGGACAAGCTCGTCGCCAAGTCGACCACGCGCGAGCGCACCGCCGTCGACACGCCCATCGTCTCCATCCGTGACACCGCGAAGGCCCTGTGCGCGCCGGAGGGCTACGCCATCGAGACACGCGGCGAGCAGCGCATCGACACCCCCTTCGGCAGCTTCAAGGGCTCGCTCGGCTCGACGAAGGCGCCGAGGAAGTCGACGCCTCCGGCCGAGAGCAGCGAGACCGCGCCGAGCGCCGACACGCAGCCTGACGACGCCCCGTACTGAGCCCGCGTCACGCGCTGGGGGCCGCCGCCTCGCCCTCCTTCTCCAGCTTGCCCGCGATGTCCTTGAAGGACATGTGGCCCAGCGACATGAGGATGAGGCCCAGGCCCACCGTCTGCGCCGTCTGCGCCATCCACAGCACGTTGGCGTACGCGAGCCCGCCGGCGTTCACCACGGTGGCCGGCAGGAAGAGGCTCAGGCCCACCTTGCACGCCGCCTGGAAGGTGCCGACCATGCCCGGCGCCGCCGGAATCATCACGCCCACCACGAGCACGCACAGCACCACGTATGCCTGGAAGAGCGACAGCTCCATGGGCTGGCACGCGGCGCCGGCCGCCACGCCCGAGCAGTCGAAGGCGTTGGCGAGCAGCATCATCCCGAAGCCGTTGAGGCCCCAGTAGCCCACGGTGAAGAGGAAGAAGAGCACCACCTGCCTGGCGTCCGGCAGCTGCCGCATGGCGCCCACGAAGGTGTCGACGATGTCGGCCACCTTGTCGGCGAGCCCCGGCGCGAAGCGGCCCACCGTCGCGCGCACCAGGCGCACGGTGCGCTCCTGCTGCCACAGGCCGAAGAGCAGGAACAGCAGCCCGCCGCCGAACACCGCGAACATCAGCCACGAGCCCAGCTTGACGTAGCGCACCTCGGGCGTCTCGGTGGGCACGAAGAAGAGCAGCACCCGCATGGACGCGGCGACGAAGAGGCCGTCGACGATGCGCTCGAGCACCACGGACGTCATGGCCGCGCTGCGGCGGATGGAGCTGCGCTGGGCGATGAGGAAGGGCCGGGCGAACTCGCCCAGGCGGAAGGGCAGCACCAGCAGCATCATGAAGCCGATGGCGGAGGCCTCGTTGAGCTTGCGGAAGGGCACCCGCTCCAGGCCCGACAACAGGCTGCCCCAGCGCAGCGTGCGGAAGACGTGGATGCCCAGCAGGCAACCGAAGTACGGCAGCAACCAGATGTAGTTGGCCGACTTGAGGCTGTTGAGCTGCGTCCCCCAGTCCGTGTCCCGGAAGGCCCACCAAAGGAAGACGAGGGTGACGAGCAGGCTGGCTGCGAGCTTGACGGCGCGTTTCACGGCGGCCGGGTATACCGTCAGTCCTGGTTGGACTCCAGCGACTCTCCGGCCAGCAGTCGGGAGGGGTTGTCCCGCAGGAGCCGGACGGCCGTCTGTTCCCCCACCCGGCCGACGAGCTCCGCCAGGGAGCGCCCCAGCCAGTCCCGCGCCCCCACCGGCCCATGCAGGTCCGTGGCGGCGACGGCGTAGAGGCCCTCGTCCAGGAAGGCGCGCGCGAGCTTCTTCGCCGTGGGGCCGTAGCGGCCGATGAGCGCCCCCACGTCGAGCTGGAGCCGGGCGCCGGTGCGCACCGCCTCCGCGGCGCGCCCCTTGCGCTCGAACTCCACGCAGCGCTCCGGATGGGCGATGAGCGGCACCACGCCCTTGGTGCGGATGCGGAACAGGATGTCCGGCAGCGCGGGCACGGGCGCGGTGTAGGGTAGCTCCACCAGCGTCACCTTCCCCGCCCCCAGCATGCGCGCGGCGGGCGTGCCCAGGGCGCGCAGGAAGGCGTCGTCCAGCACGTTCTCCGCGTTGCGGCCGAGCGTCAGCGGGATGCGCTCGCGCGCCAGGGCGGCCGTCAGCTCGGCGAGGCGGGCCTCCACCACGTCCACGGGGGCGTACTCGGGCCGGGCGTGGGGGCTGGGCGCGACGGTGGAGAAGCCCAGGTCGACCAGCGCCCGCGCCATCTCCAGCGCGTCCTCCAGCGAGCGCGCGCCGTCATCCACTCCGGGCAGCAGGTGGCAGTGCAGGTCGACGTAGCCCTTCACGCATCCTCGCGCTGGCGGTCGGGATGGCTTCCGGGCGGCAGCTCGTCCTCCGTCTCATCGGACTGGCGGTCGGGCATGCGGTACTCCTCCCCCAGCCACTTGCCCAGGTCCACCGCGCGGCAGCGGCGCGAGCAGAACGGGAACGAGGTGTTCTCGGGACGGGGAGGAACCGGCTTCTTGCAGATGGGACAGGAGGGCGTGCTCATGTGGGACCTGCCTTCTTAGATAAGCCTTGACGCTCTCGTGGGCCAGGACGTTTCGTGCCCGCCCGCCAGCAGGAGGAGGCCCGCCATGAAGGTCATCCGCATCACCACGCCCGGAGGCCCCGAGGTCCTCGCCGAGGACGAGCGCCCCGAGCCCATCCCCGGCCCTGGAGAGCTGCGCGTGCGCGTGCGCGCCACCGCCCTCAATCGTGCGGACCTGCTCCAGATTCGCGGGCTCTACCCCGCCCCGCCGGACGTGGCGCCGGACGTCCCCGGCCTGGAGTACGCGGGCGAGGTGGTGGCGGTGGGCCCGCGCACGCACCGCTTCAAGGTGGGAGACCGCGTGATGGGGCTGGTGGGCGGCGGCGCGTGGTCCGACCAGCTGCTGGCCCACGAGCGGGAGACGCTGCCGATGCCGGAGGGCCTGGACTTCACGGACGCCGCGGCGCTGCCGGAGGCGTACCTCACCGCGTACGACGCGCTGGTGCTCCAGGGAGGCCTGAAGCCGGGCGAGACGGTGCTCGTGCACGCGGTGGCCAGCGGCGTGGGCTCGGCGGCGGCGCTCTTGTGTCAGGCCACGGGCGCGCGCGTGGTGGGCACCGGGCGCAGCGCGGCGAAGCTGTCCCGCGCCTCCGAGTGGGGCGTGAAGCACACGCTCGTGTGCGAGTCCTCGCCGCCGCGCTTCGCGGACCCGGTCCGTGAGCTCACACAAGGTCGGGGCGCGGACCTGTGCCTGGACCTGGTGGGCGGGGACTACGTGCCCGAGTCCATGCAGGCCCTGGCGCCCAGGGGCCGGATGCTGCTCGTGGGCCTGGTGGCCGGCGCGAGCACGGAGGTCAACCTGGGGCTGTGGCTCACCCGGCGCCTGAGCATCACCGGCACCGTGCTGCGCAGCCGGCCGCTCGAGGAGAAGATGGCCCTGGTCCAGAGCGCGGAGCGACACCTGCTGCCGCTGTTCCGCTCGGGCGCGCTGCGCCCCGTGGTGGACGCGGTGCTGCCCCGGGCCGAGCTCGCCCAGGGCCTGGAGCGCATGGCGCGCAACGACTCGGTGGGCAAGCTGGTGGTGCGCTGGGACTAATCCCAGCCATACCAGAGCTTCTGGCGTGAGTCGTACGAGTACTTCCAGAAGACGATGGTGTAGCAGGTGATGCCGAACGAGCCGTCCTCCCGACGGTGGTAGCCGATGTCCATGGCGAGCGTGGCGGCCGAGTCCTCAGGCTCGACCCCATCACACGTGGGCACCTGGGCGATCCACTCGGGCACCAGCTCCTTCGTGGACTCGGGATAGACACCCTTGCTCGCGTGATAGGACTCCAGCGCCGCGATGAGCGGAGCGAAGCGGACCTCCAGCTGGTCGAAGCGCCAGGAGGTGCCGCGCGTCAGCCCCATATAGGACAGCACGAGGCCCGCGAGCATCCAGGCCAGGTACAGGAAGTTCACCTTCCTGCGCACCGGGAGCACCGCCAGCACCAGCGTGACGAGCACCAACCCGGCCCCCGCCAGCATCAGGAGCGGCACCGCCAGCGCCGCCGTGAACGACAGATATCCCAATCCTGTCATCAACGCCGCCCCCAGCAGCGTCAGCAGGGGCACGAGCCATTTCGCCATCTCGCGACGATAGCAGACGGATGGCCCCCCCGAGCGTCCTCGAACCGACAGAGTTCCTGGACTCCTGGCGCGGGGCACGCTGACGCATTGCCGACTTCCCACGCGCTGAGCGGCGCCGGGGTGGTCCAGGACCGCACGCACAAGTGTCTGCGTGGTTCGGGTGTGGCGCCCATCCTGATCAGGCGGCGCGCCGCACCTCCGCACGCTGCGGCGCGAGCGTGAGGTTCATGGCGGCGTCCCAGCGGTCCGAGAGCACCAGGGAACGGAGGTCGAGGACGTGTTGGC